>JAQWCP010000198.1 GCA_028705905.1 Oscillospiraceae bacterium | reverse complement strand
AAGCCGACCAGCAAGCTTATGCAGCGCTGGGATTACGGCCGGAGGAGCAACGTGCGCTGAGCAACAAGGCGATGGCCAGACCCAACAAAATTTTGGATACATGTGACCGCATGGGAATTTGGATGATGACGTATCAGGATGCGGATTACCCTGCAAGGCTTCGCAATATTTATGATCCGCCTTGCGTGCTTTACGGAAAGGGGAAACGCATTCATTTCGATGAAACACCGGCAGTTGCCATTGTGGGGACAAGAAGGTGCAGTCCCTATGGGAAAAAAGTGGCAGCCACATTGGGCTTTCAGCTGGCCCACCGTGGGATGCTGATCGTTTCGGGTTTGGCAAAAGGGATCGACACTGTGGCGATGACAGGCGCTTTGCGTGCCGGCGTCCCGGTGGTAGGGGTTCTGGGTTGCGGAATTGACGTGGTTTACCCAAGGGAAAACAGGGAAATATACCGCAATGTGGCGGCGGCCGGTACGCTTCTCAGTGAGTACCCGCCGGGAACACAACCCTTGGGGGCGCATTTTCCGGTGCGGAACCGGATTATGAGCGGTCTTTCTCTGGGTGTGGTTGTGGTGGAAGGGCCCATGAGAAGTGGTTCCCTCATCACAGCGCGGCACGCGCTGGAACAGGGGAGAGATGTGTTTGCCGTTCCGGGCAATATCGATTCTCCTTTAAGCCTGGGGCCCAATCGTTTGCTGCGGGATGGCGCCATCCCGGTTTTGCATGCCGATGACGTCATTGCGGAGTATATTCAGCAATATCCCACAAAGCTGCAATTTTCTCCCGAAACCATAGAGAAAATTACACCAAACCGGGTGGAGCAAGGGAGCGTTTCAGCGGGAATCAACCAGGGATCGACAAAAAAAGAGGTTGACAAGTGGGAAACGAAAGATTATATTGACCTCAATGACTCTGTGGAACCGTTTGCGGAACAGGAGAAGACGATCTTGCGGGCGTTGGAGAGGAATCCCATGCAGGTGGATGACCTGATTGCGCGTACGCAAATGCCGCCAGGACAGCTTTTGTCCATGCTCACTGTGCTGGAGTTGCGGGGCGTTGTATCACAAACGCCAGGCAAGTGTTTTCAGAGAAACGGCGAAATTCGAGAATAAAACGACCGCCACCGCGTATATGCTGCGCGGCTGGACGATTTGGAGGAATCCATGGCAAAAACAAATTTGGTCATTGTAGAGTCCCCTGCAAAAGCAAAGACCATTGGGAAATATTTGGGTAACGGGTTTCAAGTGAAGGCATCCATGGGGCATGTGCGCGATTTGCCGAAAAGCAAATTGGGCGTGGACGTGGAGCATCGCTTTGCACCTGTCTACCAGCCCATCAAAGGGAAAGAGGAATTGATCGAGGAGCTGCAAAAGGCAGCGGCGAACAGCGAAAAAGTATATCTCGCAACGGACCCGGACCGGGAGGGGGAAGCCATCTCGTGGCATTTGAAGGAGCTGCTTGATTTGCCGGACGAGAAGGCGTTGCGGGTGACATTCAACGAGATCACCAAACGGGTGGTAACAGAGAGCATTGCAGCGCCCCGGGCCATTGACCAACATCTGGTGGATGCCCAGCAGGCCCGGCGCATTTTAGACCGCATTGTGGGGTATCAATTGTCTCCCCTTTTGTGGCGTAAAATCAAGCGTGGCCTTTCCGCAGGGCGTGTGCAGTCTGTTGCCACTCGTTTGGTGGTGGAGCGTGAGGAGGAAATTCGCGCTTTTATCCCCAAAGAGTATTGGTCCCTGGATGCGGACTTGGAGCGGATTGCCCCCCACATTGGCGCGTTTTCTGCACATTTTCACGGGATGGGAAAAAAGAAAATGGAGCTGGAGACCGAAGAAGCGGTCAATCAAGTGGTTGCAGCGGTGGAACATGCTCCCTTTGTGGTGCAATCTGTCAAACGGACAGAGAAAAACCGCTCTCCTGCACCCCCCTTTGTGACCTCTACCTTGCAGCAAGAGGCATCCAGCAAGCTGGGCATGACGCCCAGGCGAACCATGTCCATCGCCCAGCAGCTTTATGAGGGCATTGACATTGAGGGCGAGGGAACGGTTGGTTTGATTACTTATATGAGAACCGATTCTCTCCGGATTTCTCAAGAAGCGGCAGACGCCGCAAAGCAATTGATCGTGTCTCGCTATGGAGCGGCATATTATCCGGAAACGCCCCGAAAATATAAGACGCGCTCCGGCGCACAGGACGCCCATGAGGCCATCCGGCCCAGCGATGTGGTCCTTACCCCTGAGCAACTGAAGAAAGATTTGACCAACGATCAATTTCGGCTGTATCGACTCATCTGGAGCCGCTTTTTGGCTTCTCAAATGGTCAATGCTGTGTACGATGCGGTGGCGGTGGAGATGGATGCCGCCGGCTATAGCTTCCGCACCAGCGGTTCCACCATCAAATTTGCAGGGTTTACTGCTGTGTACGATGAGAACCGGGATGACGAAAAAGAGGAAAAACAGGCTTTGATGCTGGATCTGCAAGAAGGGGAAACCACAGGGCTGAGCAAGCTGAAAAAAGAACAACATTTTACGCAGCCACCGGCCAGGTATACAGAAGCATCTCTGATCCGCGCCATGGAAGAGCGCGGCATTGGCCGCCCCTCCACATATGCGCCCACGATTTCCACCATTACGGATCGGGAATATGTGGTGAAAGAGGGAAAGACGCTGCGTCCAACCCCGTTGGGCGAAGTGGTGACAGGGCTCATGCGGGATCATTTTTCCAAGGTGGTAGATGTAGATTTTACAGCCAATATGGAGCAGAGCCTGGATAGCGTAGAGGCAGGGAAGAAAGAGTGGGAAAGCGTGCTGGAGGAATTCTATGCCGATTTCTCTCAAACACTGCAACAGGCGGAAGAAGACCTGGACGGGGAGCGAATCAAGATCCCCGACGAGCCAAGCGACGAAGTTTGCGATGTGTGCGGAAAGCAGATGGTGATCAAATCCGGTCGTTTCGGTCGGTTTTTGGCCTGTCCGGGGTATCCGGACTGTACGTTTACAAAACCCCTTGTTGTGGAAATGCCGGGGAAATGCCCCCTTTGCGGCAGTCGCATTCTGAAGAAGACGTCGAAACGGGGATTTACCTATTACGGCTGTGAAAAAAACCCCACTTGCTCGTTTATGTCATGGGATGTACCGGTGGCGGATGTGTGCCCGGCATGTGGAAAGACCATGTTTAAAAAATCCGGCCGGGGCAATCAAAAGTCGTTTTGTATCAATGCGGATTGTCCCAATTTCCTGCCGGAAGACAAACGAGGATACCGGAAAAAGAAGACGGCGGCCAGCGAGGCCGATGCGCAGGCCGAGCAGCCGGAGGGCACCACCGAAGAAAAGCCGAAACGCGCTGCGGCGAAACAGACGAAGAAGAAAACCACGGCTGCCAAAACAACTAAGGCAGCGAAATCCGCAGGAAGCAAAGGGGCCAAGGCTGCCACAGCCAAGACAACCCGGAAAAAAAGCGCAAAAAAGGCGACAGAGGCAGAACCTGTTGCGGAAGGAACGGCCTAGAAACAGGCAAACAACGCCTGATGAAACGATAGAATAGAAATGAGATCAAAGCTGATGGAACAAGTGACAGTAATTGGTGCGGGGCTGGCAGGCTGCGAGGCGGCATGGCAGCTTGCAAAGCGCGGGATTCCCGTGCGCCTTTTTGAAATGAAACCGGGCAAAAAGACGCCCGCTCACCAGGAAGATGCGTTTGCCGAGCTGGTTTGCTCCAACTCTCTGCGGAGCAATCAATTGGAAAATGCGGTGGGATTGCTCAAAGAGGAGCTGCGCCAGATGGGTTCTCTCATTATGGAAGCAGCGGATGGGACACGTGTGGAGGCCGGCGGCGCGCTGGCGGTGGATCGCCAAGGGTTTTCCCGCTTTATTACAGACCGCATTTGCAGCCATCCGCTGATAACGGTGACAGAGCAAGAGGTTTTGGCAGTTCCCAAAGAGGGGCATGTGATCGTTGCATCCGGCCCGCTCACGTCTGATGCGCTGGCCCGGGAAATCCAAACATTTTTTGGCGGCACGGACTATCTGCACTTTTACGATGCGGCGGCGCCTCTCGTGACTGCTGAGAGCATTGATATGGAGCGGGCCTATTTGGCGTCCCGGT
>JAQWCP010000197.1 GCA_028705905.1 Oscillospiraceae bacterium | reverse complement strand
TATCATTGGAAAAGACTTTTACCAGCTTGCCTTCCACCGCTATTACAGCTTCATTGACACCCTTCTCTTCCAAAAATTGTGCCTGTTCCCTTGTGAGGCGCTCTCCCGCTTCTGCCAGAATTTCCCCGGTTAGCGGGTCCGCCACCGGGAATACTAATTCCTGTCCCACCAGGCGCTGGCGAATGGCCAGCTTTTTGTTAAACTTATACCGACCCACGGCAGAGATGTCATACCGGCGGGAATCAAAGAACAAGCTGTTCATCAGCGTTTGGGCGGAATCCAATGTGGGGGGCTCGCCGGGCCGTAGCTTCCGGTAAACTTCCAACATGGATTCTTCATATGTTTTGCAGATATCCTTTTCCAAGGTTGCTACAATTCTGGGATCTTCTCCGAACAGCTCCAAAATTTGGGCATCGGACGTGACCCCTATCGCTCGGATCAGGCAAGTAATGGGGATCTTTCTGTTCTTATCAATTCTGACATAAAACACGTCGCTCAGATCTGTTTCATACTCCAGCCAAGCGCCGCGATAGGGAATCACCGTTGCGCTGTAGATCATATTGTCTACTTTATCTGCTTTCTTGTCGTAATAAATACCGGGAGAACGAACAATCTGAGAAACAATGACACGCTCTGCTCCATTGATAATAAATGTACCAGATTTGGTCATCAGCGGGAAATCACCCATAAAAATTTCCTGCTCTTTGATTTCCTCTGTTTCCTTGTTGCGCAAACGGACCCGCACTTTAATGGGGGCTGCATAAGTCGCGTCTCTCGCTTTGCACTCATCCACACTGTATTTTGGATGCTCATCAATGGTATAGTCAATAAAAGTCATTTCCAAATTGCCGGCGTAATCTGTAATCGCCGCAACGTCCCGGAACACTTCCCGCAGCCCGGTTTTTAAAAACCACCGGTAGGAGTCTTTCTGCACCTCCAGCAGATTCGGAATTTCCACCACATCCTCGTGTCTGGAGTAACTTTTCCGAACAATTCTGCCATAACGGACATCTTTGACCATCGTAAACCTCACACTCCGCTTCCCGGCGCCAGGTTTCCAAGCGCCTTTCGTCATTTTCAATAAAAAAGAGAGGATGATAAAAAAGAAACACGCGGTTGCGTTGTCTATTTCTCTTTCATCCCTCTTGCACTTTTTCTCGTCTGTGATATACTGTGTCACAGTAGGGGGAAAGCGCCATTTCAGGCATTGTTTGCATAGCAGTGTTTCATTATATCAGATTTTAATTGTAAAGTCAAGAACTTTTTAGGGGTTGTCCATAGAATTTTGGACAACCCCTTTTTTCCTGCATCAATTTATGATTTTTTGCTCCCATCCCACACTTTTCCCTTTTTCTCTATGAATTTTTCTGCTATGATAAAGATATCGTCGTTACAAGATGATCTAGCAAAGAATGAGATTTAAAAAAACCGGTATTTTGCTTGTAAAGGAGGCAACATCATGGTCTTGGAAACCGTTCCTGCCGAACGCGCGGGCCGCAACCTGGTCACTCCTCTGGTTGGGATTTGCGCAGCCATGGTCATTCTCGCGTCTGGCTTTCGGCTCTTATTATTAAAACAGATGGAGAACGCCGGGCTTGGTACCTTCGTTGCCATGCTGGCTTTGTTCGCCGCATTGTTTTGTCTTGGCATGGGGCTTTTGGTTGGCAAAGGCAACATCCGCAGTTCAAAAGGAATCGCCATTTGCGCTCTGCTTTTGGGACTGGCCTTGTTTCTTCGCATTTACTGTCTGGACTATGCTTCCGGAGATTATAATTCATTCCTCGCCAAATGGGTCGCATTCTTCCGGGAAAATGGCGGGTTTGCCGCTTTGAATGTGTCCATCGGGGATTATAATGTGCCATACTTATATTTTCTCTCCGGCATTTCTTATACGGGTTTGCCAGATTTATATCTCATTAAATTCTTTTCCATTTTATTTGAATTGCTGACCGCATGGGGCGTTTTTCTTTTGACACGGCACCTGGTTACCAACCAGCACCAGCCCGGCAACGGGACCTTTTTGCCCGGCTTTGCCCAGCTGGCGCCCGTCATCGCATTTTTCATCACGCTGTTTTTGCCCACTGCCTTTTTCAACGGCGCCGTCTGGGGGCAATGCGACAGTGTTTACGCCGCATTCGTCCTCTTTTCCATCTATGCGGCACTGCAGCACAGAGGCGGCGAAGCCGTCATGCTCATCGCCATTGCATTTTCTTTTAAATTACAGGCTGTTTTTTTATTGCCCCTGTTCCTCATTTTCTTGTTTACCCGGCATGTAAAATGGCATCAGCTTTTCCTGTTCCCTGTGGTATATTGCGTCATTTGTCTGCCGGCCGTTCTGATGGGCCGTCCGTTTTCAGATATCTTTATGATTTATCTGAACCAGACAAGCTCTTACCCATCGCTGACCCTCAACGCGCCGTCTTTGGCTTCTTTTTTGCCTGCAACCGTCGACCCCGTCATGTGGAGCAAAATCTGTGTTGTTGTAGCGTGTCTGTTTGTACTTGCGTTGGTCACTCTCGCATTTGTGCGCAAGGCAACCCTTGGAAGCCGGAGTCTGCTTCTCTTTGGGCTGCTCTTTGCGGTTGGCGTCCCCCTTCTGCTGCCCCATATGCACGAGCGATACTTCTATTTGGCGGAAATGTTGTCTGTCGTGTGGGCATGTTCCAGAGCGGACCGCATTTTCTTGCCCGCTCTGGTACAGGTGGCCTCCCTCAGTGGTTATCACGCTTATCTGGTTTTGCAGTACATTTATCCGCTGAAATATGGCGCCCTTTTATTCTGCCTGACGATTCCGGTTCTGCTGCATGATTTGTTGCAGTCCTCTTCTCCCAGGTACGCCCCCCTGACGTCAGGAGAAGAAGAGGAAACAATGTCTGTTTCCTCTTCCCACACAACGAACACTTTATTGGCTTCCGATCCGGATGAACCTTTCATCGACCTTTCGATCATCGCCGAGCTGGCAGATGCTCCTCCTGAATTGGATCAGGACTTTGAAGATCTGTCTTGCGACTTGCCGTCTTCCCTTCAGATGTCCCCAGATCATTGGAATCACCGTCTCCAAGAGTAATTTCCAAGTGGTGTACGCCTTCCTGTGCAAGCGGGAAGGCGTTTTCTTTTGCCTCCACGCCGTCTAGTTTTATGCCCTGCGCCTCTCCCCTTCGTACCACGATTTCCCAAAGCCCCCCATCCGTTTTCCACTGGGCTTCAAACCCGCTCCAAGTTTTTGGAATGCGAGGGGTTACGGTAAAATACCCCGCCTTGACGCGGATGCCAAGCAGCTCCTCTACAGCCACACGATAATACCACCCGGCAGCCCCTGTATACCAGGTCCAGCCGCCCCGCCCCATATGGGCTGGGTTGGCATAGACGTCCGCGGCAATGACATAAGGCTCCGCCAGATATGCCTCCATGGGATGACGCCCCGGCAGGAGGGCAAGGAGAATTTCTGCGCCTTCTTCCGTCAGCCCCTCTTTGAGACAGCCCATGGCAAGCCAGATCGCACCATGGGTGTATTGGCCGCCATTTTCCCGCACACCGGCGGGATACCCTGCGATATAGCCGGGGTCGGGCGCCTTGCCTTGGAACGGAGGGGTAAATAATTTGACAATTTGATGAGACCTGTCAAATAGACGGGCCACTGCAGTTTGAAGCCCTTTTCGCACCTTTTCTCTGTCGGAAAAAGAAGACAAAGCGCCAAAACTCTGTGCAATGGAGTCAATCTGGCAGGCGTCACTTTCATGGCTGCCCAGCGCCGTCCCATCGTCATAATAACCCCGCAGGAACCAGTCTCCGTCCCAGGCCTCGTTGGCCGCCTGGGCCAGCAGCTTTGCCCGTTCCCGCAGCACAGCCGCCAGGGGGTGGTTCCCTTCCGTTTCTGAGAGATCTGCCCATCGCTCTGACACATGGGCCAAAAACCAAGTGAGCCAGACGCTTTCCCCGGTTCCGCAGGCACCGACCCGGTTCATGCCGTCGTTCCAGTCTCCTCCGCCAAACAGCGCCAGTTTGTGGGCGCCAACCCCCCGCGCAAAGGCCTGCTCCAGCGCCCGGGCACCATGTTCCAAAACCGTTCCGGTCTGTACAGAGACGCGGGGCGTCTCGTACCGCTCCACTTCCTCATT
>JAQWCP010000196.1 GCA_028705905.1 Oscillospiraceae bacterium | reverse complement strand
GGGAACAAGCGGAATTGTATTTGGGAACAGCGGTGGGAAAGACAGTGCGTTGGTTGGCATTTTATGTAAAAAAGCATGTGATAATACGGTTGGCGTTCTATTGCCGTGCCAATCGAAGCGGAATTTTGGGATGGACTTAGAGGACGGAAAAGAAGTAGCGGATCAATTCCGGATTGAAACGCGGATGGTAGATTTGACGGATTTGAAAGCACTTTCCATGCAGACAGTGGGACAAGCAACTACTTTGACAGAACAGGCCATTGCCAATATTGCGCCGCGTCTTCGGATGATGACATTGTATGCGATTGCCGCCTCTGAAAATAGGTTGGTGGCAGGCACCGGAAATCGGAGCGAAGGTTACATGGGGTACTTCACAAAATGGGGAGATGGTGCCCACGATTTCAACCCAATCTCCGATTTGACTGTTCGGGAAATTTACGAATTTTTGGCTTATTTGGAAGCGGCCCATGCAGTGCGCACCAAGGCGCCATCTGCCGGTTTATTTGAGGGACAAACTGACGAACAAGAAATGGGCATTACCTATGCCGCCATTGATGCTTATCTGCTGGAGGGCGAGGCGAATCCGGAAGAGATGAAGAAAATGCAACACATGCATGAGAGAAGCGAACACAAACGTCGCTTGCCCTTCACCTATGCAGAATATCAAAGCGCAAGGGAATAAAAATTCATCTTGTTTGACATGAGGCGGCTAGCAGCCTGAACAGAAGAGAATAAAACAGAGCTGGAGGCAAATTTGCCTCCAGCTCTGTTTTTGTTTTCAAAGAAATGATCTGATGATTGGCTAGAGATGTCAAGATGCCAACGCTGCAAGCTTTTCAATTCCAATTTGTATGCGCCGCAACGTTTCTTCTTTTCCTAAAATGGCACACAGTTCCACGCCGCCGCCCGGTGTCATCGCCTTTCCGGAGACTGCCACGCGAACCGGCCATAAGATCAAGCTGTTTTTAACTCCTTGCTGTTCCGCCAGGCCAAATAGGGCATTGTGAATGGCTTCCGCATTCCAGTCTGTCAAAGCGGTTAAGATGGGGGAAACGTCTTTTAAGGCGGAAAGGGAAGAGGCCTCTGTCGTTTTGGACTTCTTGTGAACATAGAGGGTTGTCTCATATTCTGGAAGTGTATCAAAGAAGTCCACCCGTTCCGGAATGTCCGTAAGCTGTAAACAACGAGGTTGCAAAAGAGGCGCAATCAACTTGGTGTCGATCTGTGGGTTTTTCATCACACTGCGAATATATGGCTCTGCCACTGTATGGAACGCGTCCGGGGACATGGCTTTGATATATGTGCTATTAAAATGTGTCAATTTCTCCACATCAAAGATAGCAGGGGATTTGGAAATGCCATGGATATCAAACACAGAAGCTAATTCATTTAGAGAGAAGATTTCCTCTTCGCCCCTGGGACTCCAGCCCAGCAGCGCAACATAGTTTAAAACGGCTTCTGACAAGTATCCCATGGAAACCAAGTCTTCATAGGAAGGGTCGCCATATCGTTTTGACATCTTGTGTTGTGCATCTCGCATAACAGGAGGGCAATGAATATACGTTGGGATCTCCCAACCAAACGCTTGATATAATAAGTTGTATTTGGGGGTGGAGGACAAATACTCGGAGCCCCGCACCACATGCGTAATGCCCATAAGATGGTCATCAATGACATTGGCGAAATTATAGGTGGGGAGTCCATCGGATTTGATGAGAACATTATCATCCAGCTCTTTATTTTCTACTGTAATGTCACCAAACACAACGTCAGAAAATGTGGTAGATCCTTCCTGGGGAATGCGCTGACGAATGACATATGGAATGCTGGCAGACAATTTCTCGTCAATTTCGGCTTGGGAGAGATTTGCACAATGCCCGTCATATTTCACTGCGCCTTTGCCCTCATTGGAATGACGCATTTCATTCAACCGCTCTTCATCGCAGAAACAACGATAGGCACCGCCTTTTTCAATCAAAAGCGCAGCATATTTTTGGTAAATTTCCCGCCGTTCCGTCTGGATATACGGGCCCACAGGGCCACCTATGTCAGGTCCTTCGTCATGGAACAATTTACAGTCTGCCATTGTCTTATAAATAACATCCACTGCGTCTTCCACGAGCCGCCCCTGATCGGTATCTTCAATCCGCAAAATAAACCGTCCGCCTGCATGCCGCGCAATGAGCCAAGTGTAAAGGGCCGTCCGCAAATTCCCAACATGCATATATCCAGTGGGACTGGGAGCAAACCGCGTGCGCACACCGCCTTTTGGGATGCGGGATTCCATCTCCGCAAAATAATCCATATGAGCCTCCTATGCCAAAATACTTCAAAGCTAAGATATTTTTACATTGTAGAACGACATCAAAGCTTTGTCAAGGGTTGCCAGAAGGATGGAGTTGTGATAAAATTGATCGATTGAAGATGGGATTTTGCGTTCTGTTTAAGATTGAATCGAACAAAGGAGGCGGCTTTGTGGAGTTGCAAATTTCAAACCGCATGTCGGGCTTGCAGCCATCGGCCATCCGTGAAATATTAAAGGTGACAGGTCAGCCAAATATGATCTCTTTTGCGGCAGGGAACCCTGCTTCGGAAACCTTCCCCATTTCAGAGCTTCATGGGTTGGCTGGTGAGATTTTAGAAAACAAAGGTGAAATGGCGCTGCAATATGGCGTAACAGAAGGCTATGAGCCATTGCGTGAACAAACAAAAAAGCGCCTTTCTCAAAAATATGGAATGGTACAGCCTTCCGATGAATTGATGATTTTGTCCGGAGGACAACAGGGCATTGATTTGCTTTCAAAGTGTTTGCTCAATGAAGGGGACGTTGTACTCTGCGAAGCATATAGTTTCATTGGCGCATTGAACACATTCCGCTCCTATGGCGCGCGTTTGGTCGGCATTCCGCTGGAAGAAGATGGGATGAATTTGGATGTCCTGGAAGACATATTGCAGCATGAACCAAATGTGAAATTGATTTATACCATTCCCACATTCCAAAATCCGATGGGGATTACAATGTCAGAACAGCGGCGGAAAAAGCTTTATGAATTGGCCGTACAGTATGATGTAATGATTGTAGAAGATTCTCCTTATTTTGAACTGCGCTATTCCGGAGAGGCTGTCCCCGCGATTAAAACATGGGACCGGACAGGACATGTGATCTATCTGGGGTCGTATTCTAAAATAATTTCACCTGGACTTCGGGTTGGCTTTTTATGTGCGCAAGCAGATCTTGTTGCTAAGCTGGTCGTTGCCAAGCAATGTGCAGATGTACATAATCCGCTTCTCACTCAAATGCTGGTTTCTCATTACCTGGAGCGATATGATTTGGATGAACACATTGCCTTTTGTTGTAATATTTATCGAGAAAAGCGCAATCGTATGCTCGAAAAGATGGAACTGCTGTTTCCAAAAGAAGTGTCATTTACTCGCCCGGAGGGGGGGCTTTTCCTTTGGTGTAACCTTCCGGAAACTGTTTCTGGAATGGAGTTTTGCAAACAAGCCACTGAATCAGGTGTCGCTTGTGTACCTGGTGGAACATTTGATCCAAACGGGAATCCGGATTGCCCCTGCTTTCGCGTGAATTTTTCTTTGCCAACTTTGGAACAAATTGACCGCGGTGTGTCCATTCTGGCCGAGTGCATGAAGAAATGGATTTCAAACTGATAGAGTGAAAAGAGGAATGGGAAATGGAAGAAAAAAAGCCGATTATTTTTAGTGGAATTCAACCAAGCGGCAAAATCACGCTTGGTAACTATTTGGGTGCCTTAAAAAACTGGGTTACCATGCAAGACGATTATGATTGTATTTATTGCGTGGTGGATGAGCATGCAATCACCGTGCGCCAGGATCCGGCTGCCTTGCGGCGGCAGACGTTGGAACTTTTTGCACAGCTTTTGGCCTGTGGATTAGATCCCGAAAAGAGCACCTTGTTTATTCAAAGCCATGTGCCACAACATGCAGAACTGGCATGGATCTTAAATTGTTATACGATGTTTGGCGAATTGTCCCGCATGACACAGTTTAAAGACAAATCAGAGCGACACAAAGACAACATCAATGCAGGGTTGTTTACATACCCTGCATTGATGGCCGCTGATATTCTGCTTTACGGAGCAAATTTGGTGCCTGTGGGAGAA
>JAQWCP010000195.1 GCA_028705905.1 Oscillospiraceae bacterium | reverse complement strand
GATTGAGGTCTCGGCTGTCCACCCCTTCTTGCAGCTGCTTGATGACTGCAATTTCGCTCTCGCTGACAGACAGAACAAAATCAGTCTGCTTATCCGGGAACAGGTTTTGAATGATATCCACGGCGGCAGGATCGACACGTTCCGCCTGCCGGATCAGCAATACGCCTCGCGGAACATCGGAAACCACATGCAGTTCCTTTGCGCGAATATAGATATCACCCAGCAAAATATTATCCGAAATAATGCTCTTGATAAATGCCGCCTTGTCATGCTTTTCTTCATAATATATTTTGGCATTGTTCAGTGCCACCGCGGCCATAGAACAAACCAAGGCACTTTGGGAATCTTCTCCCTCTGTAAACGCCGCATAATCAAATTGGCCGTTCCAGTCGGACAACTGGCGGAAACTCCATCCATTCCAGACAGCCACTGCATCACCGGCGCTGTGAACAGCCTCCACCGCATCGAGCCAATGTTCTCCAATTTTTGAAATGTCATTGCATGCAATGACGCTACCTTCCGCATCTATGATCCCAACGGTACAATTCGTAGACGCTTTGAGTTGCAGGACGATTCCTTGAAAAATCCGACTTGACATCGTCTTTTCTCCCCTCTTGTTGTGCACGTTTCCTCACAATGATTTTGATACTCTTTTTATACTATATAATCATTTTCTGTTTTTTTCAATAGTAATTTAAAATTTTGTTGTGAAAAATGCCGAAAACTTGTTTTTTTATTGTAACTATTCAAATTTACTTCGTCTTTTTTTGTTCCCAAATGTTTGGGCAAGCCCTTGTGAGGAACGGTATATTTTCCCCTAATCCATCATAAATATCAACGGTATGATGAAAAGGAAAGGAGCGTTGGACTATGTTTATTATCACCGCAAAACTCAACCGCGGAAAGGTTTCGGCCGCCCTTTTGTTTGCAGTCGCGTTTTTATGTGGGCTGCTTGTTCTCTTGTTGCGCCCGGGTTTGGATCACGACGCCTTCCGCGCTTCTTCGTCCATGAACAACAACGAAGCCCGCATTGAGTACTTGTCCCAATATGGATGGGAAGTGACCGCAAAGCCCCTAGCGGAGGAGACCATTTTGGTGCCGGACAATTTGGAGGCTTCTTGCGGATCCTATTGCACGCTGCAAAAGGAGCAAGGGTTTGATCTGGCCCAATATATCGGCAAAAAGATTTCCCGCTACACATATGAAGTACTCAATTACCCCACCGGAGAAGATCACGTCCAGGCCAATCTACTCATTTACGAGGGAAAGGTGATTGGCGGTGATGTCTGCACCACCGCATTGGATGGCTGGATGCATGGCTTAGATATGCCGGAAACAGGCCCCGCAAAACCATAATGCCCATCCGTCCAACGCAGCCGCGTCTGTCAATCATACACAATAGGGGAATGGCACACAGAAATAGAGAAAAAGCACGACGCAGTTGCGTCGTGCTTTTTGATTGTCAATTAATCCTGGGTTGCAATAACAACACCGGAACCGACCGTTCTGCCGCCTTCACGGATTGCGAAACGCAGACCGTTCTCAATCGCGATGGGGGTAATCAGCTCAACATCCATTTCCACGTTGTCGCCAGGCATGCACATCTCAACGCCTTCCGGCAGAGAGATGACACCGGTCACGTCAGTGGTGCGGAAATAGAACTGCGGACGATAGTTGTTGAAAAACGGGGTATGACGACCGCCTTCATCCTTGGACAAGACATAAACCTGTCCACGGAATTTGGTTCTCGGATGGATGGAACCGGGCTTTGCCAGAACCTGGCCACGCTCGATTTCTGACTTATCAATACCACGGAGCAGCGTACCAATGTTGTCACCAGCCTCTGCATAATCCAGCAGCTTGCGGAACATCTCGATACCGGTAATGGTGGTTTCCTTCGGCTCTTCCATCAAGCCAACGATATGAACCTTGTCGCCCATTTTCACAACGCCACGCTCCACACGGCCGGTTGCAACAGTACCACGGCCAGTGATGGTGAAGACGTCTTCCACAGGCATCAGGAAGGGCAGGTCAGCTTTCCGCTCCGGAGAGGGGATGTAGCTGTCAACTGCTTCCATAAGCTCTTTGATGCAAGCATAGTCAGGAGAGTTGGGATCATCAGATTCCAAAGCCTTCAGAGCAGAACCCTTGATGACAGGAATGTCGTCACCCGGGAAGTCATACTTAGACAGCAGCTCACGGACTTCCATCTCAACCAGCTCCAACAGCTCTTCGTCATCTACCTGGTCAACTTTGTTCAGGAATACAACGATTGCAGGCACGCCAACCTGACGAGCCAACAGGATGTGTTCGCGGGTCTGTGCCATGGGGCCATCGGAAGCTGCGATAACCAGGATCGCACCATCCATCTGTGCAGCACCGGTGATCATGTTTTTGATATAGTCAGCATGGCCCGGGCAGTCCACGTGGGCATAGTGACGATTCTCAGTCTCATATTCCACGTGTGAGGTGTTGATGGTGATACCACGTTCTCTTTCTTCCGGTGCCTTGTCGATCATATCATATGCTTCGAACGTGGCCTTGCCCTGGAAGGACAGGTACTTGGTGATGGCAGCGGTCAAGGTGGTTTTGCCGTGGTCAACGTGACCAATGGTGCCGATATTTACGTGGGGTTTGGTTCTTTCGAACTTCTGCTTTGCCATTTGGTTAAGCCTCCTTATTGATTTTTTATATTCTCTGTTTATACAAATTTTCTGATTACTTTTTGATATTTTACAGCATTACAGGCTGGAATGCAACCACAATTTTAGAAACGGCTGCCGCCCCTGTTATCAATGATTTTCTCCTGGATAGACTTGGGTAATTCCACATAATGGCTCGGTTCCATGGCGTATTGCCCACGTCCCTGCGTCCTGGACCGCATATCCGTTGCATATCCGAACATCTCAGACAGCGGCACCATGGCGTCGATCTGCTGAGCCCCAGACCTGGCCTCCATGCCCTGAATCTGTCCGCGGCGCGCATTGAGGTCACCAATGACATCGCCCATATACTCTTCCGGCACGGTAACGGAAACCTTCATAATCGGCTCCAGCAGAACAGGACTTGCCTTTTTACATGCCTCTTTAAATGCCATAGAACCGGCAATTTTAAAGGCCATTTCAGAGGAGTCCACTTCATGGTACGATCCATCATACAAAGTCACTTTGACATCTACAACAGGATAGCCTGCCAACACGCCGGCCTGCATAGCGCCCTTTATACCCTGGTCAACTGCCGGAATATATTCCTTGGGAACCACGCCGCCCGTGATATTGTTGATGAACTCATATCCTTTGCCAGACTCATTGGGCTCCACACGGATTTTGACGTGGCCGTACTGGCCTTTACCGCCGGACTGTCTGGCATATTTGGTGTCTTGCTCCATGGTTTTCCGAATGGTCTCCTTATAGGCAACCTGAGGAGCACCCACGTTGGCTTCCACCTTAAACTCGCGGAGCAGACGATCCACGATGATCTCCAGATGTAGCTCACCCATACCGGCGATGATGGTCTGTCCCGTTTCTTCGTCGGTATATGTTTTAAAGGTAGGATCCTCTTCCGCCAGCTTCACAAGCGCAATACCCATCTTCTCCTGACCGGCCTTCGTCTTTGGCTCAATGGCCACTCGAATCACCGGATCGGGGAATTCCATGGATTCCAGAATGATGGGGTGCTTTTCATCGCAAAGCGTATCGCCTGTTGTGGTATTCTTCAGGCCAACAGCTGCTGCAATATCGCCAGAGTACACTTCCTGAATGTCCTCTCTGTGATTTGCATGCATCTGTAAAATGCGGCCGAACCGCTCTTTCTGTCCCTTGGTGGAATTGATCACGGTAGAACCAGCCGAAATATGGCCGGAATACACGCGGAAAAACGACAGGCGGCCTACAAATGGGTCTGTCATGATCTTAAACGCAAGAGCAGAAAAAGGCGCTTCATCATTAGATGGGCGGCTGCTTTCTTCCCCTGTGTCCGGGTCAATGCCTGCGATGTCTTTGACGTCGGTGGGCGCCGGCATGTAATCCACAATGGCATCCAACAGCTTTTGAACACCCTTGTTGCGGTAAGACGTACCGCAAGTGACAGGGATCATCTTGGTTGTAACCGTTGCAGCGCGGATGGCACGACGGATGGCATCTACAGAGATCTCTTCCCCTTCCAGGTACTTTTCCATGATCTCATCGTCGAAATC
>JAQWCP010000194.1:3541-4200 GCA_028705905.1 Oscillospiraceae bacterium | reverse complement strand
GAACATTTCTTTGATGCGGTCAACCAGCGTGGGCAGAACCGTATCTCCGAACAAGGAGTACAGCCCGGCCAGGAGCAGACCGCCCAAAACCACGGCGATCAGGATTTTGATGGCTTTTCTTGTGTTTTCATGTACACGATAGAGCCTCCAGCGGCTAAGCAGAGCATAGATACGCGAGCGATGAGTTGTTAAAAGCATTGATTTTCAGCCCTTTCTCTGATAAAGTAAATATGAAAAGAGCACGACGGAGCTTGCGGCTCAATCGTGCTCATTTTCCTGTGATTATTTAACGCCTGATGCGGCGTGGAAAGTGTGGCGTTATGGCGAACTCAAAACAGCCGGAAATGAATTTGGTGAATGCCTTCAAAACAAAAGCGGCAGTGAAAAGCGCACCGGGCTTGACGCTTCACGATACCCTGAATGTGAAATCCACGCAAGCGCTTAAAAAGCTGGCAAGTGGGTACCGCATCAAGGGTTATACCAAGTTGGATCGCGAAGGGCTGCTGCATGCGGTAGGGGAAGCGCTGCTTGTTCCCGGTCGCATGGAGGAGGTCATCTACATCTTAGAGCCTGCCATGTGGAGCCTGTTTACGCGCACGGCGAAGACGGAATGCCTCACGGATGACAGGATTCATTTTGCGGACTGCGATCTGCTGCAG
>JAQWCP010000194.1:0-3531 GCA_028705905.1 Oscillospiraceae bacterium | reverse complement strand
TATAATGGCCACTACCATTATGTCATGCCGCAAGAGGTTCGGGCGGTCTATGCCTCGCTGAAAAAGGATAGCATTGTCTCCAAAAAGGAGCGTGCGGAGCTGCTCCACGGCTACGCCACGGCGGTTACACAGCTTTACGGAGTGATCACACAGGACGATTTTGTGGTGCTGTTCAACAGCCAGAACGCAAAGCATACGGACATAGATGAGAGCTTTCAGGCACTGATTCGTCAGGTTGCCGTGGAACGGTCAAGCTATTGCTTCTGGGATGAGTATCTCGTCAGCGACGAATTTGAAGACGACGACTTTGAGGGCGTGAAGGCGCTGCTCAGTCAAGTCGGAGACAAACCCAGATATATCCCTGAGAAGCGGGAGCTTCTGAAATACGCCGACCTCGATTATTACGAGCAAACGCCGGCAACCAGAGCGCTGTATGCTTATGTGGTAAAAGAGCTTGCGCAAGACGCGGAGCTTGCGCAATGTCTGGTGGACGAGCTGCATGATGCCTGCGCCGCGGAATGCCCCATGGCGGAGCGGCTGGAAATTTTCCATGATGAGGATATTCCTCTCTCGATGGAGCGGATGCAGACATTGGCGACGCTGATCTCCGATGTAAGCAACGGCACACGGCTGTGGGTCAACAATGGGCACACACCAAACGAGCTTTTCGAAAAATTCGAGCGCAAGGCGCTGCGTCCGCTGCCGGCCAATCAGGCCAAGACGAAGAAAATTGGCCGTAACGATCTCTGCCCCTGCGGAAGCGGTAAGAAATACAAGAAATGCTGTGGGCGGTAACAATTACGCCTTCATTTGCAGCAAGAATATCTGTCCACGCAGAAGCTCGCATTCCTCTTTGAGCGCGGCGTTTTTCTCTCGCAGGATGCGGATACTCTCATTGCGCTTCCTCAGTTCAGTACGTAATTTTTGCTCCTTGGTCTGCGCTGGGCTGGGTGAATTGGTAGCCGATTCTGCTGCGGCTTCTTTCAGCGGTGGATAACCGAATTCTGCCATGACCGCCCGCACATGGGGCTTGGAAAACACACTGCGGGATAGACCTGTAAAATCCATCAGGTTGCTGATACTGAGTCGGCACCCTTGCGCCTGCAATTCTATAAAGGCGTGAAGCACCTTGTTCGCCGTTTCCTGACGCTGACGCTCCTGCTTTTCAGCCAGCGCATTGGGTAACTTTTTATCCATCTTTTTTATCTCCTGCGTTTATCTTTTCTATGATGATTCGAAATAGCTCCGCATTTTTCTGTGCAGTCTGCCGGATCAGCGGGAATGCCGCAAAACGCGCGGCTTTGCTTTTCCATGCGGCGAGCTGTTCCTCATAAAAGACGAACTGCTCCGCGTCGGGAACAAAGCTGGCGCAGTCAAGGCAATTCCACATGTCACTTTTGCAATTGGTTACATCGCAGCAAATACCGCCTCGCACCCGGTGTGCGCGGAGGTTGCCCAGAAGTCGCTTTTCCATGGAATCGTCCATGTTCAAAATACGCCCGCCGAACAGCACATACGGATTTCCAGCAGGTTCATGGATAATCTCTCGCTGGCGAGCAATGATTGCGTCTTGCTGTTCCAGATGCGCGTAGCTATTCCAGAGCATGGTGCTTCCGTGATGGCCTGTCATTTCCGCGACCTGTTCAATCGTGAAGCCTGCCGCAAGGCGGGCTGTGATGCCATTGTGACGAAGCTGATGACTGGTAAAAATATAACGGGAGCCGCTTTCATCGCGTATGTCGAAGTACTCACAGATTTCTCGCAGTCGGTGGCTTACAACATTCCAGCTCAGGACGCCGCAGCTTTTTGTCTGGTCAATCCGCCCGTCCTTGCGGACAATTTGCCGCTGATAGGCGAACAGCGCACCGCGCTGCTGCTCCGGGAGCTGATCTCGAAGCTCGGCCGCAGCCATTTGCTGTGCGGAAAGCAGTCCAATCAGATAAGCGCCCATACCTTCATTTTTAATGTGGATGGACCGCTGAATTGGTTCCTTGTGACCGCCGTTTTGCTTCCATGTGGGGATAAACAGCACATGGTTTCCCAGATATGGCTTCAGACAGTCCTCCTTCATAGATAGCACCTCATGGATGCGGGAGGGAATCAGCCGCAGTACCCAATACAGAGTACGAAGCTCCAGCGGCAGCGCCTCATTGTAAAACGCCCGGTCAAGCTGCCGGGTCACATATTCCGGAATATATTTCTCGTCTTTTTTCTCGTGAGAGGGATACGGATTTTTGTAAAATGGGTTCTTTAGAGGAGCTTGCTCAAAATTCCGCATGCTGTCATGCAGCACACTCACGCTGCTCCAAATGCGGCTTTTCGTGCAGGTCGCATACCCTTGTTTATCCAAATGGCGGCGAAATTCCCCTGCGGTTTGCGTAGATATCCGCGAAAGCTCCATGCCGCGTTCCTCGATAAATGCGGTATAAGTGGATAGCCCAGAAAGCTCTGTTTTCACCGTTCGGACGGTGATCCCGTTTCGCATACGCAGGATGGCATAGTACTTCACAAGCTCCCGATAAACCTGCGGTATTTTGGAAAAGTAGATAGAAACGGCATGGTTTCCCGCATAGGGATATCTTGTCCTGCCATTGCAAATCCATGTGTCTGCTTCAAACCGAATGTCTGTACCAAGCTCACGCAAGAACTCCAAATAGCGAACACGGCTGTCGTATTCATAACGCTGGGCCACAGTGACGGGAATCCCCATTACCGCTCACCGCCTTTCAGCGCCACGAGAACCTTTTCATATCCCGCCAGCAAGGCCTGCTCCTGACGGTACTCAGGAAGTTCTTCGTAGTCATCGTGGGCAATCCCATTTTTCTGGTACACGGCGAGAAGTGCGTCTATCCGTCGGCGCTGCTGATCGTACAATTCTTCCCAGTATGGAAGATACGCCGGGCCGGTACATAAATTCCTGCAATTGACGCAGTTCACAAGGCTGCTGCGGTTGCCGCAGGGACCATCGGACAGCTTTTTGAGGCAGTACCCCAGCTCCACACGGCGGCTTTCGAGGCAGAAGTCCACATAAAGCGCGCGCCGCTCAGCCTCGGAGAAACAGGATAACTGCTCGCCGGACAGCCGCAGTTCAAACTTTGCGTTGAAAAATTCCTTGTTCATCTCCGCAAGGCGGAGCTTACGAACCTCCGCGTAATAGGTGGCAGAGGTGGCGCGGGATAGGTGCCCAAGTAGCTGGGACAGTTCTTCCATGCTGCCGCCGTTTTCAATCAGCTCCACCGCCAGTGTCTTACGGTATTGCCGTGCGGTAAAGTGCCACGGCTTTCCGTCCTCTCCGCACAGCTTATGCTTCTTCGCCAGCTCATCCAGCTTGATAAGAAAATACGATGGATTCAGCATGGTAGCCTTGAAACCTCTGTGTTTTGTAATGAAAATGAACGGCAACCGATATTCAGCCCTGAGTGGTGCGGTTTGCTCCGCCTGCCGCGTCAGTGTGGCGGCAAGCTCCCTTGTAATCATGACCTGATGTTTTTCCTCCAGCCCCTGCCGCTTTCGTGCGGCTAAGACCTTGTA
>JAQWCP010000193.1 GCA_028705905.1 Oscillospiraceae bacterium | reverse complement strand
ACACCATCACCGTAATAAACGGCACAGCCAGCCCAACTTCGGCAGCGGCAGGAACAACCGTTACCCTCACAGCCGATGCTGCACCCAGCGGACAGCAATTTAAGGAGTGGAGCATCAGCCCCACCGTTACCTTTACAGACGGTACAGACGAATATAGCGAGAGCGCAAAATTTCCCATGCCAAATGAAGCGGTCACGGCTACGGCCACCTATGAGCAGGACCCTTCGTCAACACTTTATATCCTTGACACACCCGTCACGGATACCAACAAAGATAACATCACGGGACCGAGTATCAGCGGCAGCGTAAGCTACGACCCGGCCACCAAGACATTGACGCTGAATAATGCGACCATCTCTCCCTACTCCAATCTTTCTACCGCATATTTAGAGACTGGCATATCTGCGATGGACGACTTGACCGTCAAGCTGATAGGGCAAAATAGAATCGGCACAGCGCCGAACAATCCGAAGAATGAGGCCGACTACAATGTGAGTGGGGGTATTGCAAGCCAAAAATCACTTTCTATCACCGGCGAGGGAAGCTTGACGATATACGATTCAGTCACAGGCCTTTATGGAGTGGATACTCTTACCGTAGACATTGGCGGCAGCCTGATTGTGACAGAATATGGAGATTTGGGTAAGGCCTGCTGCTTAAAAACTGATGGGGTACTCACCATCAAAAGAGGCAGCTTGGATCTGACCTCCTACGCATCCAAGGGATTGTATGGCAACAGCATTGTCATTGAGGGCGGCATTATCTCAACCCAAACCCAAGGCGGCGAGCATTTTGCCTTTAGTACCATGCCATCCTTCGGTGGCAGTTATACACCCGACGTATTCGCTGGTGAAAGTGCAGCTTCAGCTGTGAAAGTCACCAGCCCCACCGCAGCAACCTTTACCGCCAGCAAATATGTGCGGATACAGCCGGCAGGTGCAGAGACTTATACCATAGCATTAAACGCAAACGGCGGATCGGTTTCCCCAACCACAATGCAGACAGATACTGACGGAAAGCTGACCAGTCTGCCTGCCCCCATCCGCAGCGGCAGCTATCGCTTTGACGGCTGGTTTACAGCGGCAAGCGGCGGCACAAAAGTGACCGCAAGCACTGTATTTGGTACCAATACCACGATTTATGCCCATTGGACAGATACGAGTGACAGCGGAGGCAATGGCGGCGGTTCCGGTGGTTCAGGTGGCGGTTCCTCCTCCGGCGGAAGTTCCAGCAGCACGACCACACCAACGACCACCACACCCGGCAAGACTCCAAACCAGCCGGTAACAGCGGCGGCTTCTGTCACGGCAACAGCAAGCCAGAACGGCATAGCAAATGCATCTATCCCGGAGAAATCCGTAACAGATGCCATTGCAAAAGCACAGGCTGACGCAAAGGCACAGGGCAAAACCGCAAACGGCATCATTGTTGCGCTGAATGTCACCATGCCAAAGGGCGCAACCTCCCTGACGGCAACCCTGACAAGAACTTCTTTCAACAGCCTTGTCAGTGCAAGAGTCACCAGCCTTGAGCTGAACGGCTCCCCCGTGAACGTTTCCTTTGATACCAAGGCACTGGCGGAAATCCAGAAGCAGAGCAGCGGCAACATCAGCATCACCATTGCACCCAACGCCAAGCTGTCTGCAGCGGCAAAGGGCATGATCGGCACACGCCCGGTCTATGACCTGACAGTCAGCTACACCAAGGACGGCAAAAATGCCACCGTCACCACCTTCGGCGGCGGTACAGCTACGGTTTCCGTGCCTTACACTCCCGCCAAGGGAGAAGCGGTCGGCGGCCTGTATGCGGTCTATGTAGACGCAAAGGGCAATGCAACCCGCATCGCAGGCTCCGCTTACGACGCAAACAGCGGCTGCGTGATGTTTACTACCACACACTTTTCCCTGTACGGCATCGGCTACACCGCGCCGTCCGCGAAATTTACGGATATTAAAACCCATTGGGCAAAGGAATCCATCGATTATGTGGTGGGCAGAGGGCTGCTCTCCGGCACAGCGGAAACCACCTTTGCACCCGACACAGCCATGACGCGGGGAATGCTGGTAACAGCCCTCGGCAGACTGGCGAATGTAGATACCAAAGTGTACACCACCAACAGCTTTACGGATGTGAAAGCGGACAGCGCCTTCCGTCCTTATATTGAGTGGGCGTACAAGAAAGGCATTGTGCAGGGCGTTGGCAACAGCCAGTTTGCACCCGACAGGGCGATCAGCCGTGAGGAAATCGCAGTGATCTTTGCCAACTTTGCCAAGGCAACCGGATACACCCTGCCTGTGACACGCAATGCCACGACCTATGCGGACGCTTCCAGCATTGGAAGCACCTACAAAACAGCGGTAACGGCCATGCAGCAGGCAGGCATCATGATAGGCGGCACAAGCAATAAGTTCAATCCCAAATCCAGTGCTACCCGCGCCGAGGTTTCTTCCATGCTCCACCGCTATATCAAGCTGACCATTGACCCGGATACG
The DNA here is from genome assembly GCA_028705905.1 of Oscillospiraceae bacterium. Classification (GTDB taxonomy): domain Bacteria; phylum Bacillota; class Clostridia; order Oscillospirales; family Oscillospiraceae; genus RGIG529. The sequence continues at coordinate 1,728 of JAQWCP010000193.1, read as the reverse complement.
GCACAGGGCTGGACACTGAATGACGCTGGACAGTATCTGTACTACAAGAACGGCAAGTCCCTCACCGGTACGCAGACCATTGACAGCGTGAAGTATTTCTTCAACACCGACGGCACCCTGAAAACCGGCTGGGTCAAGGATGACGCCGGAAACTGGCGCTTCTATTCCGGCAATACCATGTTGGTGGGCTTTTGGGATTTGGGTGCCAATGGCAACAACAAAACCTACTACTTCGCCAAGGACGGCAGCATGGTTGCCGGAAAGTGGCTGGAGATTGAAGGCAAGTGGTATTACTTCAATGCCGACGGCTCCCTTGCCAAGAGCACCAAGGTCGACGGCTATGAGGTCGATTCAAACGGCGTAAGAAAAGACTAAGAAAGAAATGTATTTATCACCTACGTCATGCAAAAGGGTGACAGCTTCTGGCTCATCGCTTACAAGCTGAGTTACGCCATGAGTAAGTTGAAACGGGTGAATAACAAAAGGCGGTATTCCCTCATCCACCCCGGTGAAATGCTGTGGGTGCCAGAGGAATAAGCAGAAACACAAGAGGAAAAGCAAGGAACTTAGGAATATACGGGTCGTATTCCCTGCGACCCGTATATTTACCATCCGGATGTGAGGACAAAAATATTTTATTAGGAGAGATGAACAATGGACGAATTTATCGGAACAATTGTGGCATGGCCGGTTGCTTGGGCACCACAAGGATGGGCACTTTGCCAAGGACAAACATTGAATATTGCACAGTATCAAGCACTTTATTCTATTCTCGGAAACATTTACGGTGGAGACGGAAGAACCACCTTCAAGCTTCCTAATCTTGCGGGGCGAGTTATTGTAGGAGCAGGTCAGAGCGACGGAACATCCAACTATCAGTTGGGGCAGACTGGAGGCGTGGAAACGGTAGTGCTCTCCGCAAATCAGATGCCTGCCCATACCCACTCAATCCCGGCCAGCACGAATCAGGCAAGTACAAACCGCCCCGGCGGAACTGCCGTTTTGGCAAAGGCAGAAAATGCTGGTACAGGGGATGAATGCAACGTTTATAAGACTGGTGCAGCCGATACTGCTATGGCGCCAACAGGTTCAACCGGACAGAATAATGCACACCCAAACATACAACCATATTTGGCTCTGAATTATATTATTTGCCTTGAAGGGATATATCCACCTCGCCCATAGGCACAAATATATCTTCTTGCAGAGCAGGAAGATTGCAGGAGGGATTAGAAATGAAACAAGCATTCAAAAAAACCTTATCCCTGATTCTGGCATTCACCTTATCCCTTGGATTTCTCCCTTCCACTGTATTTGCGGTGGAAGGGGAAACCGGAATGCAGGACAGCGGTATAGCAAAGCCCGCCTTGACGATTGGGGTGAGTAGCATCACTGACAGTGGTGCCGTGTTGGAATTCACTTCAGATCAGGACGGTACGGTATATTATTTGGTACAGGAGTCCTCCAAGGACAAACCGAATGCAAGCACCCTACAAAGTGCTGAATCGACGGCAGCGTCCGCAGCTGAGCCTGTCACAATCGATGAGGAAGACCTTTTGAGCGATACGGCCTATACGGTATATGGGATCGTGGTCACGGAAGTCAGTCAGTCCGATGACGATGTTGCCACGAATTCGGAAGCGTTGGATACCGGATTATCAGCAGCGGTGACGGCATCGCCCGTTGTATCAAGGGACTTTACAACAGACAGGAAGAACCCGGCTGCGC
>JAQWCP010000192.1 GCA_028705905.1 Oscillospiraceae bacterium | reverse complement strand
CAGCTCCATTTGTTGCAGCGCCGCTTTAGCCATGAGTCGCTTTTTCCCTTTTTCAAACTGAATCTCCAAAAGCGCGTCACCGCCCATCTGTTGAACGGAAAGAACGCTTCCTTTTCCAAACCCTTTGTGCATCACTTTATCTCCAACCGAAATGGCAATGGTGTTTGGTCTCGGCTTTGCCGCCCTAGACGTCATGCCATAATGATCTTCTCTCTTGTTTTGCGTGGCGTGATCAAAGGGCCTTGACGAAAACGGAGCAGAAAACCCAGCATTTGCAGAGGCCACGTGAGATTGCCCTCCCGCAAGCGTACGGTGCGGCTCTTGCCCCAACCGCTCGATACATGACTCGGGGATTTCATCTGCAAAACGGGACACCCGGTTGTTCATGGTTCGTCCCATTAAAGTACGATACCGCGCACAGGTGAGCACCAGCTTCTCCTTTGCCCTTGTAATGGCCACATAGCACAACCGTCTGGCCTCTTCCATCTCTTCCATGTCGCCAATGGCCTGTATGCCGGGGAAGATGCCCTCTTCCATCCCCACCAAAAATACCTTCGGAAATTCCAGCCCCTTGGCGCTATGTATGGTCATCATAGAAACGTAATCGTCTGTTGTTTCCGCTCCATCCAGCACCGTAAACAAAGCAATTTCATTTAAAAAGTCGGGCAGCGTTGGTTCCTGTCCTTCTTCTGCCATGCGCTTTTGATAGTCCAACAGGCTGGATTTCAGTTCTCTTACGTTTTGCTCCCGTGTTTTGTTTTCGGGTATATTTTTTTCCTGCAGCATTGCAATATATCCGCTTTGAATCATCAGCTCTTCATAAAAATCTGCCAATGGAATGGAGCGGGACAACGCAGCCATCGCCTGCATCATTTCCACAAATGCGTGTATTTTGGCGGCAGCCCGCTTTAGTTCGGGATAGCCATCTGCCCGAACCAGCACATCCCAAAGGGATGCATGCTCTGCCTCTGCAAGCTGAACCGCAGTATCAATGGTCTTTTCTCCAATCCCCCGAACAGGCCGGTTCAAAATGCGTCGCAAACGTAAATCGTCTGCCGGATTGCTGATGACACACAAATAGGACGTCATATCTTTGACTTCTGCCCGGTCGTAAAACTGCATCCCACCAAAAACCCGATAAGGAATGTCATTGCGTCGACAGGCGTTTTCCAGCACCCTGGACTGGGCGTTTAGCCGATACAAAATAGCACAGTCGCTCCAGCGGTTCTTCTCCCGATAGGTCTCCAGCAGCTTTCCTATGATATATTGGGCTTCCTCTTCTTCCGTGGCGGCAGTATACAAAATGATTGGATCCCCCGCGCCCTGATCGGTCCATAAATTCTTGCCCTTGCGTTCCGTATTGTTGGCAATGACTTGGTTGGCAGCCGTTAAAATGGTCTGTGTGGAACGATAGTTTTGTTCCAGGCGGATCACCCGCGCATTTTTGTACTGCTGCTCGAAGCTCAAAATGTTTTCGATGGTCGCACCGCGAAATTTATAAATACTCTGGTCGTCGTCACCCACCACGCAAATATTTTCATACCCGCCCGCCAGAAGGGAGGTCAATAAGTACTGGATATGGTTGGTGTCTTGGTACTCGTCCACCATAACATACCGAAATTTCTTCTGATAAAACAGCCGTACTTCTTCAAACCGTTGCAATAGCAGCACCGTTTGAAAAATTAAATCATCAAAATCCAGCGCATTTGCCTCTTTCAGCCGCGCTTGATAGCTATCATAAACCTGTGCAATCTTTTTCTGGTATAGATTTCCGCTTTTTTCCGCCTGATCCATCAAATCATGGGGCCACTCCATATTGTCTTTCGCCCGGCCAATGGCACTCAAAATTTTCCTCGGCTCAAACATCTTCGGATCCAGCCTGAGACTTTCCAAGATATCTTTGATCACACGAAGGCTGTCATCCGTATCATAAATGGTAAAATTCTTGGAAAACCCAACTCGGTCGATGTCCCGGCGCAAAATCTTAACACACAGGGAATGGAACGTGGAGGCCCAAATATCCAGCGCCACCGGGCCCAACATCTGCTCCAGACGCTCCTTTAATTCACCTGCCGCCTTGTTGGTAAACGTGATGGCTAGAATATTCCAAGGCGCTGGTACATCCCAGGCACAAAGGCGTTGCATTTTTGCCGCCTGATCCTGCGTTTGGCCTGCGGCAAATGCCTCTAGAAACACAATATCCTCTGATGTCACAAAGTCCGGGATTTCTTCCGTATCTGCCCCGCCGCCAAAGCGCAGCAAATGGGCCACACGATGGATTAAAACAGTCGTCTTGCCGCTGCCCGCGCCGGCCAAAAGCAACAACGGCCCCTCCGTTGTCAAAACCGCCTGTCGTTGTTCTGCATTCAAATTGGAATATGCGCATTCTATCGCCTTCCGGCGTGCCTTCCAAAACCGCCGGATTTCTTTCTCTGTCAACATGTCATTGAATCCCCTATTCTCTTTTTTTCCATGTATCCCATTGTAGTCCATTTTCCCTTTTGGGTCAACCAAGGAGCGGGCCGCCTGATTGGCGGCCCGCTTGTTTTATCCTACACCCGTACTCAATGCATAAATATCTTTATCTCCCGCAAAGTTTTTCAAACTATATAAGATCAGTACATCTGAAATCTGGTGCTCTTTGATATAGTCCACAACGGCTTCCTTGTAATACCGCAAATCGATCAAGTGTACTTCCGCATAATCTTCCAGCGCAAACTGCGCAAAGGTATTTGCATAAGAATCTTTGATGAGAAGCAGGTTCCCACCCTGGGGGTTCCGCCCTTTTATTTCCGTTACAGGCTGATTCCCGTTAAAAAAGACAGAATATTTGTCTTTCACCTGAAGATAGCTTCTGGTGTAAGCGCTGCTGGCCGTTTCCGCACCTGAGTTGTAGGAAACTTCTACCTGGTCTTTCGTGTAATATGCCGTAATGGTGTCTGGCTTTACCGTATATAAATTGGCCTTGGAGTATGTGGTGCCATAAAACTGATCACTCAGCACTTCTTTTGTATATGCCGTCAGCGGTTTTGTCTCTTTTTCCAAGCTCTCCTGCCACGCCTGATAGGCATAGTACGCCCCCAAGCTGGTCCAATGATGATCTGTCTTATAATAAATATACTCCGTGTCGTGGGCCTGCAAAACATCCGTTACATCGAAAAGGGATACCCCTCCTGCCCGGGCCTGTTCCAACAATGCACCTTGGTCCACTTCCGGTGTGTTGGCCGGCAGGTGATCCTTCAATATGCCCGAAGCCGCCGGAACCAGCATCGTCTGCACCCGGATGCCCTGTGTCTGCTCCGCATCATCAGAAAAGGCTTTCACCGTCTTCCAGTTTTTCTCATATCGATCTTCATCTACTTGATCAAACATTTCAATCAAATATCCGTCTTTCCCAAAATAAACCCCGCCGGAATCCTGCTTGCCGACGGACAATTCTGTCAGCGTCTTCAGCCCAACCCATTGGTTGCGAAAGGGGAATTGATCCGTCATATATTCGCCAAGTTTCTGCATATAGCTTCCATCCGCCAATGCGGAAGGGGAAAAAGCGGGACTTTGTGCCAAATAGCGATTCTCATTTTCGGAAAATGCCTGGTCCGGCATCAACAGATTGAACGCCCCAAACCCAAAAATGAGGATGATAAAGAGTATGGTGATGATTTTTCCTCTCATCTCGTCTCCTCCTAAAACCGAAAATAGAGAAACGGGCTATAACTGCTGTCGACCAGATATGCCACGCTCAAAACAAAGATGGATGCAATGCCAATGCACTCTGCCGTTGTCAGCACCCCCGCGTTCCATTTCGTCACGGCTTTGTCGTACAGCTTTTTCATCAGAGGTGTGGAAGCAACGCACAAAAGGAGAAGCATGGGCAGGTTGCTCTGCAAGGCGTATAAAGCCGCACCGCTGAGGAACGGAATGCCGCCCGCGCCAAAGAGATAGCCAATGTAGGCAAATCCCTCTGAGAATTGATCAAAGGCAAAGAGAACCCACCCTATCATCACAAAGAAAAGGGTATACACATGCCCCACAATGGCGGGCGCCTTCTTCAGCCAACGAAGCAGGAACAATTTTTCTAGGATCAACAAAATACAATAATAGATGCCCCAGGCGAGAAAATTCCAGCTGGCCCCATGCCAGATCCCTGTCAGCGCCCATACCACCGCCAAGTTAAACAGTTGCCTGCCAACCCCTTTGCGGTTGCCACCTAGGGGGATGTATACATATTCCCGAAACCATG
>JAQWCP010000191.1 GCA_028705905.1 Oscillospiraceae bacterium | reverse complement strand
CCCAAAGAGCCAGACTTTTTACTATTGCAAGGCTCTGCGGGATGCGGCTCTTGTCATTCTGGAGCAGGCGCAGGCCGCAAATGATTATTACTTTGAAACCCAGTTTGATGACCGCCTACGGGCGCTGGACACGGTTATGCAAAAATGTGAGCTTATGCTGCATCTTATTGACCTGTCCTTTAAGCGTGGGTATATCACCGCTGACCAATGCCACTACTGGGCCGAGCAGGTCACAGGGATAAAGCGCCCAGTGTTTGCTTGGCGCAAGGCTGATGGCAACCGTGCCGCCCTGTTACGGGACGAACAGCGGGCGGCTGAGAGCGCCCGGATCGCGGAAATCATAAAGCGGATCACATAAAAGGATGCACCGGCTCCATGCCGTGGTATTAGGGTATGGTTCTAATTTTAACCTCGCTCCCCGAACACGAACAACACCACCAACGCGTGGAACGCGAACACTGATGGCAGTTTCAACAACAACAATTGCTCCAACACCAACGGCGCCCGCCCCGCTCTCGTGGATAGGCCAGACCGAGTAGGCGAAAGCCGAAAGCAGCGCCACCACACACGAAAGGGAGCCATACCCTGCCCGCAAGGGCGAACACATTGCACTGATGCTCGGCCGCTGGCGTGACCAGCAGGCGGGCTGCCAAACGGCTACCACCTTTTACAGCTGGCCGCCACGGTGCATCCATTGTGACCCGCTGCAAAGAGGTGGGGGTTTCAATTTTTATGACCTATGAAGAAATTTTTACTTTTCCCATGCTGTACAAGGCGTATCTGGCCGCGCGGCGCGGGAAACGTGGCAAAGCGGCCACTGCAAAATATGAAGCTCATGCGCTGGAGAACATCGCCAATCTTGAGTATATCCTGCGCACCCAGCAATACCGGCCTGGCCCGTTCCAGCTTTTCACCGTGTACGAGCCTAAAAAGCGGCTGGTGCAGGCCCCGGCATTCGTGGACAAAGTGGTGCAACACGCCCTCGTTGACAATCTGCTGTATGATAGGATCACCCGCAGCTTTATAAAGGACAACTATGCCTCCCAAAAGGGCAAAGGCACCCACTACGGGCTGGACTGGCTCAAGCAGTTTCTGACCAACTACTGGAACAAAAACCGTACAGCGGATGGCTGGATATTAAAGTGTGATGTGCGCAAATTCTTTGCCAGCATCGACCACGACAAGCTCAAGGCGGTACTATTGAAATTAGACTTTGAGCCGAAAATATACGCTATGCTCTGCGCCTACATTGACACCTCGGCGGGCTTGCCGCTGGGCTATCAGACCTCACAGCTGTTTGCGCTCCTGTTCCTTGATCGGTTTGACCACTATGTAAAAGAAGTCCTCCACATCCGCTACTATGGGCGGTATATGGATGACTTCTTTCTTATTTGCCCGGATCGGGAGTATGTGCGCTTTTGCCTGCGTGAAATCAACGCATACATGGCAGTGATCGGGCTGGAGCTAAACGAGAAAACCCACATTTTCCCGCTCAAGAATGGGATCAATTTTCTGGGCTTTCATACCTACCTGACGGACACCGGCAAGGTGATCCGCAAGCTGCGGCGCTCCAGTGTAAAGAAAATGCGGGCAAAGCTGCGTTACTGGGAGAAAGCATACCCCGCCGGGGAGGTGACGCGCAAAGAGATTTTGGACAGCTGGCAGGCGTGGAATGCCCACGCCGCACACGCCAATACATGGCAGCTGCGGCGTGAAGTCTGGCAGCAAGTACAGAACATTCTAAAGGAGGAGATCAAATGGCAGTAACACAGTTAGGCTCAAAGGCTTTGATGGATATTGTCAAAGTCAAAGAAAACGGCGTGGCGCAAGACTTTTATGTGGTGCGTCACAACGCCTACACCAGCGGGCGCACCCTGCTGTTGAGGCGGTATATCCACAGTGAAAGGCAGTGGCACAGCTCAAACGTGAACGCCTACGCCACCTGCACTCTGGATGCGTGGTTCAACGGCGAATATTTCAACAGCCTGCCCGCTGACATCCGGGGGCAGATCGCGGCTGTGACAATTCCCTACACTCCCGGCAACGGCAGTACTGGGTTGAGCAGCATTTCCCGCAAAGTGTTTGCGGTATCGGCCACAGAGCTGGGGCATACACACTCATACCTGAATGCGGAGGGAACGGCCCTCGCGAACGCCGCCACCTTAAAGATCGCCACGGACAGCGGCGGCACCGCCAAAGTGCAGTGGACGCGCTCCCCGAACACGAGCAGCACCGCCCACGCGTGGTACGCGAACACTGTTGGCAGTTTCGGCAGCGGCAATTGCTCCAGCACCAGCGGCGCCCGTCCCGCTTTCACTCTCCCCTCCACCCTCTCCGTTGATGACGATGGCAATATAACTGTGAACACCGCGCCGGTGATCAATTACAGCGGTAACACCAGTTTGGGGGACAAGTCCGAGGGCTTTACCGTCACCTACCACATAACGGACGCTGATGGCGATGCTGTGACCGTCACGGAGAAAATGGACGGGGCAACAAAACGGACGCACTGCCCCACGCTGGGCGCCTATCAGCAGTTTCAGGCTGTTCTGCCTGCCAACTTCCAGACAATCCTAAACGGTGCGCACACCCTGCTTCTGGAGGCCACGGACGGCAAGGCGGCCGCCACACCGGTGAGCATTACCTTTACCAAAAAGGTACACAGCTGCTCCATCACGCTGTCTGCGCCGCTGCCCGCCACCGCCATGCCCACGGCCGTGCGACTGGCGATCCTCGGCAACATACCCGCCGATGCTGTTTGGACAGCAGAAGTATGTAACAACGCGCACGATGCCTCCCCTGCGTGGGAAAGCATCAAGTCCTCCATTCAAGCCGAGCGCAACTACATTTTCCAGAACAAGACCAACACGGCGGGCAGCTGGGGGGTGAACTTCCGCATCGCTGTGCAGCGCGGTTCTGCCGATAGTGGCGGCTATATTACCGGCATTGAGGGAGGGTTTAAGTAATATGGACGTGGGACAACTTTTAACAATAGCTCTGGGCGGCGGGTTTTCTGCCGCCCTTGTTTCCGGCCTTATACAACTGTTGCTGTGGAGGCTGAACCGTAAGGCGGCCAAAGAGGACAAGAGCAACGAGGGGGACAATCAAGTTAAAAATGCCTTGCGCGTCCTGCTCTACGACCGTATTAAATACCTCGGCCGATGCTACATTGATCATGGTTTTGTCACAGCCGATGACCTTGAGGACATTGTGGAAATGCATAAATGTTACCACGATGACCTCGATGGCAACGGTTTTTTGGACACGCTCATGGCGCAAGTAAAGGCGCTACCCATTCGCAAAAAGTAAAGGAGGATGCTATGTCTAAAATCACAGCACCGCAACTGGTGGACTGTTTCAGGCGCTACTGCACAGAAAAATGGGGCTACGTATGGAGCCTGAACGGTGAACTGTATACGCAGGCTCTGGCCGACCGCTACAAGGCGATCAAACGCAGCACCTCCAGCTGGCGCAGCCCTGCAACCTACTGGACGGAGGACTGCAAGCAATGGATCGGACGCATGGCGGCTGACTGCTCCGGGGGCATCGTGTCCGCTTTCCGTGAGTTTGACCCCAAATACAGCGACCGCACCGCGAACACATTTTACAGCCAATGCACAGAAAAGGGCGCGATCAAGACCATCCCCGAAGTCCCGGGCCTGTGCGTTTGGCGGGATGGCCACATCGGTATCTATGAGGGCGGCGGCAATGTGATCGAATTTAGAGGCACGGAGTACGGGTGTGTGCGCGCAAAGCTATCTGCCCGGAACTTCACACACTGGGGCCGCTTGCGGGATGTCGAATACCCAGCGACCCCCACAAAACAGGAGGCGAGAAAATTGAACCTTAAAACGCTACTTCTCACGCAAAACAACTGCTATAAGTCCGGCGAGAGGCACACCGTAAAGGGGATCATGGTACACAGCACCGGGGCCAACAACCCCAAACTTTCCCGGTACGTTGGCCCCGATGACGGGCTGCTGGGCAAAAACCCCTACAATAACCACTGGAACCAGCCCACCCCGGACGGGAGGAAGGTCTGCGTTCACGGCTTCATCGGCAAGCTGGCAGACGGCAGCATCGCCACATACCAGACCCTGCCGTGGGACATGGTGGGCTGGCACAGCGGCAGCGGCAGCCTCGGCAGCGCGAAGAACGCAAACAACACCGGCTATATAGGTTTTGAAATCTGCGAGGACGGCTTGACCGATGCCTCGTATTTTAATGCCGTATACCGGGAGGCTGTAGA
>JAQWCP010000190.1 GCA_028705905.1 Oscillospiraceae bacterium | reverse complement strand
AAGTCATAGGAGACATAAAAAGCTGGATCTGCGCCCTGGCTTTTACAGAAGGTGCAAGACCATAAGAACCGCCGATGACAAACGTAAGTTTCGACTGCCCTGAAAGCGCCAAAGACTCCAATTTGCCTGCCAGCGCTTCGCTGGTGTGTTGCGTTCCTTCAATACAAAGGGCGATGACCACTCCTTTTTCCAAATAAGGCAAAATCCGCTGAGCCTCTTTCTCCAAAGCGGAGTCAATCTGCGCCTGGGACAGTGCGTCTGGCAAACGTTCTTCCACCACTTCCTTTAAATCCAGCTTGCAAAAAGGCGTCAACCGCTTCTCATATTCCTTAGCCGCCTGTATATAAAACGTCTCTTTCAGTTTGCCCACACATAAAATCTGTATATTCCACATTTGATTCCCCTGCAAAATAAATTAAACCCGGCTCTGACCGTGGGGCAACTTCCAGACGGACAGTCCCTATGCCGCCGGCACACGCGCCGCCAACCGTTTCCAAGGCACGTTGCGCCTGGTTGTTCTCTTTGCTCAAGTGACCCAGTAAGATGGTCTTTGTCCCATTCTGCATCGCCCAGGCTGCGGCACGACCCGCATCTTCATTGGAAAGATGGCCATAATCGCTTTCAATCCGCCGTTTTAAAAAAGCGGGGTATGAACCAGAACGCAACATGTCCCTATCATAATTGGCCTCCAGCAACAATAGATCCACCCCTTCAATGGCGTCTGCCACTTGGCGGGTCACGCAGCCCAAGTCTGTCGCAACAGCAATCCGTGCCTTGCCGTTTGTGATGCGGTATCCCACGCTGCCAGGCGTATCGTGCCAAGTGGGAAATGGCGTTACCTCTAATCCATCCACTGCAAATGACGTGCCGAGCCGGAATGTATGTATCCGCTCCCGCAACATAGGAAGCAGGCAGAGCAGTGCCTGCGCCGTTTCTTTCGATGCGTAAACGGGAATTTCATTCTTTTTTAAAAACACTGACAGGCCACTGATATGGTCTGTATGCTCATGGGTAATCAATACGCCGGCTAGTTGCTCCCGCCGAAGATTTAGCCTTGTCAAACCAGCTTGTATGCGTCTTGCCGAAATGCCCGCATCAACCAAAAGATGGGTTTCCCCATTGGAAACAACGGCGCAGTTTCCACTGGAGCCGCTGGCAAGTGTACACAAAAACATTGCACTTTCCCTCCTGCGTAAGAATCGCCCGACGCTGGCGATCCCAGTGCCGGGCGATGTTGCTAAACTTGAAAATCCCAATTAGCCCACCTGCTGCTTCTCCAATCCGTCCGGCACAGAAACCACTTCAATGTCCGCACCAACGCCTTTGAGTTTTTCAATTAAATTTTCATATCCCCGTTCAATGTGGTATACAGAGTCGATCTCCGTTGTGCCTTCCGCAGCTAAGCTGGCTACCACCATAGCAGCACCGGCACGCAGATCACATGCGCGGATGGGCGCACCCATCAACCGATCTACCCCTTCTACAACAGCTATTTTACCGTCAACCCGGATGTTGGCGCCCAGTCGTTTGAATTCATCCACATAGCGGTATCGGTTATCCCAAACACCCTCTGTTATGATGCTGGTTCCCTGGGCAAGGCAAAGACAGGCCACAATTTGTGGCTGCATATCCGTTGGAAAACCGGGGTATGGCATAGTTTTAATATTTGCCTTGCGCAAGGGATGTTCCCTACGCACCACAACGGCGTCGTCTAGCTCCTCCACTTCCACGCCCATTTCCAACAGCTTTGCCGTAATGCACTCCAAATGCTTTGGGATAACGTTTTGGATCACCACCTCGCCGCCGGCGGCGGCCACCGCTGTCATATACGTACCCGCTTCAATTTGATCTGGGATAATGGAATAGAAGCCACCCTGCATCCGGTCAACCCCCCGGATCTTAATGACGTCTGTTCCTGCGCCCATGATATCTGCACCCATGGAATTCAAAAAGTTTGCAAGATCAACTACATGCGGCTCTTTCGCTGCGTTTTCAATGACTGTGAGCCCTTTCGCCCGGCAAGCCCCCAGCATGATATTGATAGTGGCACCAACGGAGACCACGTCCAAGTACACCTGCGTCCCCACAAGGCGGCCAGATTCGGCCTGGGCATGGATAAAACCGCCCTCTACATTGACCTGGGCGCCCATCGCCACAAATCCTTTGATGTGCTGGTCAATAGGGCGCACGCCAAAATCGCACCCGCCCGGCATAGCCACCTCCGCGCTGCCAAACCGCCCCAGCAAGCTACCAATGACATAATAAGATGCCCGGATCTTACGCATAATTTCATACGATGCCCGGGTATTTCTCACGTGAGAACAGTCAATATCAATTGTATGGCGATTGATCACACGAATCCCTGCGCCCAGTTCTTCTAAAATTTCTAAAATCAGCGTCACATCGCTGATTTGCGGAATATTCTCAATTCTGCATACGCCATCCACCAACAATGCAGCCGGCAGAATGGCCACAGCCGCATTTTTGGCGCCGCTGATGGTAATCTCGCCATAAAGCGGACTGCCACCATGAATTACATATTTTGTCACTCCTGCACCCTCTTATCTTTGGTTCGTTCCAACGTTCTCCACTACATCCGTCTTTATTATTCCAATTCTCCATCTGATTTCTCCTTGAAACCAGTGGAAAAAAACTTGCGATTCTTGCCTTTCTTTGTTTGTCATAACAAATTTATTATACCATTTCTATATTGTAAAATCAAAACAAATTTATGCGCTTTCTGTATATTTTTTATAGGGGTCTTTTGACATTTTCAAGACAAGTTTACTATTTTGTGCGTTTTTCGAACAAAAATCACGAGTTAGAAATTTGTTTCTGCTTCTCCGCTTCGATCACCACGCCGGTCTCTTCGTGGACATAATACATCCTCCGGTCAGTGACAATACTCCAAACAGGTTCCAGCTGCACCACATCAGTCAGCGCAGCCGGCAACAAACATCCTGTTTGAATGGATTGAATCTCGCTACTCTGCGCCCCGTGCCCCGATTCATATTGGATGAGTCTGACAAGCGCCGTAAATGCAGAAAGTGGCATCTGCTGCCCTGCACTGCGATCTACCGTCCCCATCAGACATGTGCCTTCGATGGACGCTAGACAGTGATTGACATATGTAACCGTCACAACACAGTTAAACAAGATGACTCCATCCACCTGCTGCCGAGCCGAATAAACCACCGTCTCACCATCTTCCACCCGGCTCCATCCGTCCTCTGTTTCCAGTTTCATCTGGTGCAAAAGCGCATCTCGCCGGTGTGTTTTCTCCTGCTCAGACGGCATGCTCTCTCCTGTGTTGAACATAATGGAGAATGGACCATTCCCCTGGAAATTGGCAGTTCCCTTTTCACTTTTGTATTTTATGATGCTACCCAGTGTCTCTTCTGTCACATATCCCAAAGCGGCCTCTGCTACCCTTCGCGCTTGAAGTGGATCCCATTGAATTTTCAAGTTCCCAAATGTTTCATTTCTCGGCAAACTGTTCGGATCCATGGCGATTCCATTTTTGTGCAACACTTCTACCACATCTTCTCTGGCCATCGCTTCCAATTGAACTGTTTGACGCTGCCGATACACCACCAGAATGAGCAGAAAAACATTGACGGCCACCAGCATAAGTAAAATAATATTTTTGAGCTTCGACCACTCCATTTTCTCCGCCCTTTCGTCTTATTCCCGACTCACTCGCCAGACGGCATTTGCGTGATCCAGTCGGCAATCAGCTTTTCTCCACCATCATCCACATAACCTTTTAAAAACGCAATGTCTGTTTTGCCCTGGGCTGAAACAGCGGAAATAGCCTGATTGAGCGGTAATAAGGTCTTCCGGTCCCCAGAAAACGTGTACTGCCGCAAATGCACTGTAAAGGAATAAATTTCGGTTCCTTCAATGTGAATCTCCGCCGCATATTTCCCTGTAGACAAGAAGATTGGCGCACCTTCTACCTGGCATCCAAACCGAACAAGGTAACCGCCACCCTCCTGCTCTTCCATTCCCGCTAAATAAAATCGAGCCAAATCTCCGCAAAACGGCTCCATCAACTGCACCACCAGCTGGCGGGCGCCCTCAATGATTTCCGTTTTGGTTGGGGCTGCACCGGCACATGGAACCGGAAAGCGCTCCAAAGCGTTTCCTGTATAAGCCACTTCCCCGTTCTGAGTGAGGCGCACGGTATTGCGCTCCTGCTTATACACCTGCCCGCCTTCCACCTGATAGCTAGACATTGTATGGTAATTGAACCCTAGAATTTCAAACAATTGATCCGC
>JAQWCP010000189.1 GCA_028705905.1 Oscillospiraceae bacterium | reverse complement strand
CGCCATAGGCAAAAATCCTCCTGTTTCAGATGTTGGGTTGTTGAAAGAGGACGGGGGTTCGGGGGAGGCACTTCCTGCAGGAAGTGTAATAACCCACTATGACACTTTCATCCCTTCGGTCTGCAAAGTGTCGTGGGCTCTCCGAGGGGGTGTGGGGGCTTTGCCCCCGGCAACTGCGGTTGCCTCCCCCAGCAGGGCCGCCCTTTGAAAAGGGCACCCTGCACCCCGCCTAAACTTTGCTGCTCCCCGTGACAGCCGTGACGACCGTGACGATGTTTCAGACACCGCCGCCACTCTCAAAAAAGCCGTCACAGCCGTCACGGTCGTCACGCCTGGGACGGTTCCAGCGTCAGGCTGATACTTCTCCCGGCGTGGCTCCTGCTGTTCTCATAGCGGATGTGGTAGTCTATCAGCAGCTTCCCGGCCCGGACGTTTAGCCGCATCGCCAGGGCGTTGGGCTTCATGTCGGTCTGGAGCGCCGCTACCAGCTCGGTGGCCGTACCACCCCAGGTCGGCTTCTCCGCCGTCACAAGGGCGGCTATGGCCTCCAGCACCGGGTCGGGCGGCTCTGTCCATGCCTCCGTTTCCGTACGCTCCAGCGTCCATATCAGCCGTTCCTTGTCCCTGGTAAGATAGAATCGCTGGTCTTGCTGGTCACGCCCGGCCACGTCCAGAACGGCGCTGCCGTCTGTCCGCTTCTCCTTTTGAAGAAGAAAGGCCCCGTCCGCCGCTCCCAGCAGACCGTTGGTGCCGGAGATCATATCGAATTTGTCATCTGCCTGTTGCTTTCGAGTGTGGTGTACCAGCAGGAGGCAGACGCCGCAATCATCGGCAAGGCGTTTCAGCTTACCCACCACCTCGTAATCGTTGGCGTAGCTGTACTTATCCCCACCAGCCTCCCGGATTTTCTGGAGGGTGTCAATGATAATCAGCTTGGTGTTCGGGTGTTCCCGGACGAACTTCTTTAGCTGTTCCTCCAGGCCAACGCCAAGCTGTTTGGCGTAGACCGCAAAGAGCAGATTGTCGGTGCCCTCTGTGCCGAACATTCGGTATAGCCGCCCCTGCAAGCGGCGGTGGTCGTCCTCCAACGCCAGATAGAGGACAGTCCCCTTGTGGACAGGGTAGCCCCACAGGGGGAGGCCCATGCTGACATGGTAGGCAAGCTGGGCCATCAGGAACGACTTGCCCACCTTGGGCGCTCCCGCAAAGAGGTACGTCCCAGGGTAGAGCAGACCGTCTATTACGGGCGGTCTGCTCTGGTAGATGTTCTGGTAAAGGTCGTTCATGGAAACTGTGTGGAGGTAGGCTGGGTCGTTCATGCGCCGCATATCCCGGAGCATTTCCTCTAAATCTTTCTCTTGGGGGTTGTTTTCAGCCGTTTCCTCTGCTATACTTTGGGTAGTTGTTTGAGAATTGGGCTGTTCCCCGTCTGCGCCAACAGACGGAACCGGGACAGTCCTTTTCGTTTCTCTGGAATCCATCAATCTATCAATCCTCCTTCATGCCGCCCAGCGTCACTGAGATAAGGTCAATGGTGGCGAGAAGTTCATCCCCCACGTCGCCCCCGGCCTCAATGCGCCGCAGTTCCCCCAGGACGGCGGCGAGTTGGTCACGCAGGGCCTTGTAGACCCTGGGATTGCCCTGCACCACCACGGCCCGGTCTAAGAGCCGCCGGGTGATGTAGTCCTGCTTCGTCAGGCCAGAGAGCCGCACAGCGGCGTCAATCTGCTTGTTTTCCTCCGGGGATACCCGGAAGGCCACGGTCTTGTTCCTCCAGCGGTTGTGAGTGTCCAAATTCTTAGCTGACATTACGCTCCCATCCTTTCAAAGTCCAATTTGTCTGCCATTTCCGTCTGCTTGGACGGAAACAGGTGGGCATAGCGATAGGTGATCTCGATACTCTCATGCCCCACACGGTCAGCAATCGCCACAGCGGAGAAGCCCATGTCAATCAGAAGTGAGATGTGCGAATGCCGGAGGTCGTGGATTCTGATACGCTTGACCCCTGCCGACTTCGCCCCTCTGTCCATCTCATGGTGGAGATAGCTTTTCGTGATGGTGAAAATGCGCTCCTTCTTCTTGATACCGTAGAGCATCCCCAGGTAATCCTTCATCTCGTCACAGAGGAAGTTGGGCATTTTAATGGTGCGGTTGCTTTTCTTCGTCTTTGGCGTGGTAATGACGTCCTTGCCGTGGAGCCGCTGATAGGACTTGCTGATTTTCACCGTCCCGGCCTCAAAGTCAAAGTCTGCCGGGGTCAGGGCCAGCAGTTCCCCCTCCCGAATACCACACCAGTAGAGCATTTCAAAGGCGTAGTAGGAAACGGGCTTGTCCATCATGGCATCTGCAAACTTCTGGTACTCCGCTTTCGTCCAGAACAGCATTTCCTTCCGTTCCTCTGACCCCATGTTCCCAGCCTTGGCGGCGGGATTGGAGCGCAGCTCATAGAAGCGGACAGCGTGATTGAAGATGGCGCTAAGCTGGTTGTGCAGGGTTTTGAGGTAGGTAGCCGAGTAGGGCTTGCGCTTCTCGTCCCGGTAGGCCAGCAACTCGTTCTGCCATGCGATCACGTCCTTGGTGGTGATCTCGCTAATCTTCCGCTTGCCAAAGTAGGGCAGAATTTTCTTCTGGATGATGTTCTCCTTGGTCAGCCAGGTGTTCTCCTTGAGCCGGGGTTTCATATCCTTGGTGTAAAGCTCGGTAAAGGCTTCAAAGGTCATATCCAGGTCGCCGGAGGTCTGCATCTGGAAACTGCGCTCCCACTCCTGGGCCTCCCGTTTGGTGGCAAAGCCACGCTTGCACTTCTGTTTGCGCTCCCCCGTCCAGTCCTGATACCGCACCATGACGTACCATGTTCCTCTTGCTTCGTCCTTAAAGACTGGCATTTAGTTCCCTTCCTTTCTGGCCCCGTAGAGCCGTTCGTTGAAATACTGGCGGTTGACCCGCCCTGCGATGGTGATGAAGCCCTTGTCCTTCAATTCTTCGTTGAGCTGCCGGATGAGTTTATAGGCGTAGGGCTTCGATACACCCAGCTCGTCCGCAACTTCTTCCGCCCGGATGAATCTGTTCTCCATATGGATTCCTCCTTTCTTTTGATTTAACGCTATTTGCTTAACGTAGTCCTATTATACTAACTCTATTCCGTTATGTCAAGACCTTCCAACGAGAAAATATAAACAAATTTATTTATTTTTCTCTTGACTGGTCTAAACATATCTGTTATACTTCAAGTGTCCCCATTACATAGATTGGAGTTGGCAGTTATGGCGATTGGTGAACGTATTCGTTTCTTCCGCAACATGAAGGGCATCACACAGAAGTATCTTGGCATGGTGGTGGGTTTCCCGGAACGCTCCGCCGATGTGCGTATGGCACAGTATGAAACCGGGAGCCGCACCCCCAAGGCCGACCTGACAAAGACCCTGGCTGACTTCTTTGATATTTCCCCTGATGCCCTGACCGTCCCTGACATAGATACCGACATCGGCCTGATGCACACCCTCTTTGCTTTGGAGGATATTCGGGGGCTGACTATTGGGGAGATTGACGGCGAGGTTTGTCTGCGTCTGGACAAATCCAAAGGCAAGACCTATGCCAATATGCTTGATATGCTGTCCGCCTGGGCGGAGCAGGCCAAGAAGCTGGAGGCCGGGGAGATCACCAGGGAGGACTATGACCGCTGGCGGTACAACTACCCCAAGTACGACACCACCCTGCGGTGGGCAAAAGTTCCCTCACAGGAATTGAGTGATTTCCTGGTGGATGCACTCAAAGATAGCCCCGATACTGATGAATAGACAGCAAAAGCCCTTACCGACGTTGCCATCGGTAAGGGCTTTCTAATATGGTTGTCCTCACTTATAAGCCGCAAAAGAACATTCTTTACCCGCAATCCACTGGGGATACAGAATGATACGGCCTATGGGGAGCGTTATCAAATCGTTATCAAAAGAGAGATATAAAACCGCAAAATCGTTGTGCCGCAACGGGTTCGGAGTTTCAAAAACTCACTCCCACTCGATGGTGGCGGGGGGCTTAGAGGTAATATCGTAAACGATGCGGTTGATGTGAGGGACCTCGTTGACAATGCGAACGGATATGCGGTCCAGCACATCGTAGGGAATGCGGCTCCAGTCCGCGGTCATGAAGTCGGAGGTGGTAACAGAGCGGAGCGCCAGCGTATAGTCATACGTGCGCCCGTCACCCATCACGCCCACAGAGCGCATGTTGGTCAGCACTGCGAGATACTGATTCATGCTGCTCTCCAGCTGCGCCTTTTCAATTTCG
>JAQWCP010000188.1 GCA_028705905.1 Oscillospiraceae bacterium | reverse complement strand
TATTCTATGGAGATACGATCTATATGACTGGTAATCAGATGAATCTATAAAATGTCTGGTTAATTTAAACTGGTTCCAAAGTCAAGGACAGTTTTCTGACAGTTATTTCAAGGCAAAATTATATTTGTTTGCTAAAAAAGCGCAAACACAGCATGGCCGCCGCATATGCGCCGACCGTGCTGTGTTTATAGGTGGGGTGTTCTTGATTTCAGCAAATTTACCGCTACGAAATCCGCAAAGAAGTCGGCGGGTTCACACATCCCTTTACAGACGGGCACTTGTGGGTAGATTTTTTATTAGAAAAGCTCCCGCATATCATAAATATAGGCTAGCTCCAGGTATCTACTCCAGCTTTGTCCACAACTCAGTTCTGAGAGAAGATTAGCTGGAGCAGACAGCAAATAGCTTTGCGCTCTCTTTGCCTTTTCAAGCACTTCCTTCAGATGTGAAACCTGTAACATGGCAGTTTTCTTGGAGCGTGTCCACTTAGATATTTCACGCTGCAAAATACGTTGATCCCTTGCTACAATCATCGTGGGATTTTTCATGATTTTCTGCGCTGCTTCCTTTTTTCGTGCGTTAGCAGCTCTTGCTTTCCTGCTTTTCTCTGTGGTCGCATTGAGCCGTGCCGTTACCAATGCGCCAATCGGCATAAGCTCTGTCGCTTTAATTCCGTAGTAGTTGTCCATAGGGTAAATTCCGGTGGTGATGTATGCGTAATATTCGGACGGAGTCAGTCCTGCAAGGGCATATTGATAGTGCTCGTTATTGTATGCACCTATGTAGCCGGCAACCATGCGTTTGACAGTCTCCGCATCCAGGCAGAGAGCAATTAAATCCAGCATCTCGCATTTCATTCTGCCAAAAAACGATTCCATGGGTGCATTGTCCTGCGAGTTACCCCTGCCGGAAACAGATTGGACAAACCCATCATCTGTCAGCAGTGCCTGAAAGGTAGTAGAAAGATATTGAGACCCCTGGTCGCTGTGGATCACGCATTGGGCGCCACGCAATTCGTTGCCATGCTTTCCCATCATGACATTGTAAGCATTCTTTACAAGTTCTACTGTCATACGAGTGTCAATGTCATGCCCAAGGATTTCTTTTGTGTAAGCATCTCTAAATGCGCAAAGATAGATGGGTGTTCGAGCAAAACCATAGTAGAGATAGGTAATATCGGTCAAGATGACTTTTCGAGGGCCAATGTAGAAGTTTTGATTCACCCTATTTTCCGGTGAGGCACACTCGTGATCATGGGTTGCTTGATGCTTGTAGGCATCCTTTTTGGGCTTGTTTGCTACAAGGTTCATTTCTTTCATGAGCGTTCGGCAACGCTTCACGCTGATGCTGATATTGAAATCCCGCCACATATAGGTCTGAAAAGTCCGCTTTCCCGGTACAAAGCCCAGCTTTCTCACGATTTGCCGAAACTTCTCTTTTAATTCATTTCGGCTTTCCTGTTTTGCCGCCCGGGAGCCCTTTATGTCCTTTTGTCGTTCGACCCATGAATAGTAGCCGGAACGTGACACGCCGAACATACACAGGCACTGCGTAGCGGACAAGCCATCCTTTTTCTCAGCTTGCCGACCAATAAAAGTGTCTACCATTTGAAAGCGGTCTGCATTCACTTTTTCGGATTCGATGATATAGTCATGTCCGCCAATGCGGATTGGAGTTTTTTTTGAGCAGAAACCAGCTCCTCTAAGTAGGAATTTCTTGCCTTCAAATAGGCCAATTCTTCCAAGGGTGACATAGCTCCCATGGTCTCTCTGGGTACGGAGCCATCGTAGCTGGAAGGGCTTACGGTAAACAGCCGTTCCTCACGAGCCATCTGCATCGCACGTTTTCCCGCTGAGTTGGCTCGATCCTCTCCAAGCACAGCGGTGGAAAAGCCGAGACTGTTATATGCCGCCACATACGTCATATGTTCCTCGGAGATTTTTTTATACATAGCCACATAGAAATCCTTTGTATAGATCATATCGCGGCCTCTAAAGTCCTTCAAGAATGGATTATCCAGAAATGGTTTAATCTCATCTGAAGGCTGTTTTCTTATCTGATTTAGTTTCATAACAGCAGCCCCCAATCGCTTTTCTCATACGCCTAAGCTCTTTGCTCGTTCAATTGCCAGTTTTGCGGCTTTCTCTTTCATCCGCTGATATTTTTCTTCCTCACATGACAGATATTCACCAAAATCACTGTCTGCCATATTCAGGAGATACTGCTCGTATTCAACCGGTGTCATGCGATTTCTATCCCACATACGTCTCTCGTAGTTATAGTAATCGGCATACCCGGCAACCAATGCCTTCAGTTCGTTAATATCCCTGCACTCCGAGTAATTGCACTCATCTTTGAAATGCCCAAAAAATGACTCTTGTGGTGCATTGTCCTGACAATTCCCACGCTTAGACATGGACTGCTCAAATCCTTGATCGCTGACCTCTTGCTGGAAGGTGCCGGATAGATATACCACACCTTGATCGGAATGATAGATGGCTCCATTGCAGCATGGATGTGCATTCGATTGTCGCAGCGTTTCAAGGGCAAGCTGCAAATCATTGTGCTCGCTAACAAGAAAAGCAATCAGCCTGCCGGTAACAGGGTCAAGCAGTGCTGATGCGTATGCTCTACATCCGTCACCGTAAGTCAGATAGGTGACATCTGTCAATCTCACCTCGTTTGGTCTGTGGAGGCGAAATCTGCGGCCAAGAAGATTGGGCTTTACATTTTTTCGGAGTGCCGCTCCACCCATACGATTCGAGGAATCTGATTTCCGAATGGATGATGTAATCCCATATTCTTTCATGATACGGCGTATCTTTTTTAGCCCTAAGTGCTGTCCCGTGAGAGTAGGCAGTAACATATATATCTGCCTCGATCCTTTGGCGAAACCTTTGTATTCCATCACCTGTCGAATAAACACGGCATCCTGTGCGTCCTTTTCAGTTCGCTTGATGGCAGCTTGACCATAGTTTTCGTTCTTCAAAATCGCATAGTATGATGCGCGGGAAATACCAAGCAATGACAGGATATGTTTCACCGTATATTTTCGCCCGGGGTCTGCTATGAGCTCTTGAAGCCACAAGCAAAGAGCCTTTCTTTGAAACACATTCATCGCAGGGACGATATCGCCAATTCGCAGAAATCCTTTTTCCGCAATACCATCCAATGCATTTATCCTGTTGCGGAGAATCTCTCGTGTGGGAATTACCTCTGGCACATCAGCACCGTCTGTCTTAACCCACCCACTTAAAACTCGGCTGATACGGTATCGCTCTGTGGCAGAAAATATACTTGGCTCAATGTCAAACACACGGAAAATATCGTCAATGGGCAGAGAGGAAATTGGCGCTGCCGCCTCGAAAAATCCAGCTTGTAGCGTTATCTTTTCACGGGTAGCCGTTTGAATATAGGGATGATTTGTGTATTGCTTTACGGTTGCAGCATCATAGCCCGAATTGCGGCCCTTTTTCATACTGCGGCCGGTATCTCTACCTGCGGAACGCTCAAACTTTTCCTTTAGCCAATAAATTTTGTGATGGCCTACATCCGCCGGAGCTATTCCATGAGCCAGTAGCCCATCTTCAATGGACTGCTTTGGATAGCTTCGATATAGCTCCGCCTCAAAGTCTGGGTGCAGGATTAGCCGGTTGACATCCCAGATGAATTTCCCGCTTTCCAGCAGTTCCTCAGCCGTTTTCGTGGGCATATTCATTGTTTTAGACCAGTTTGCCTGTGTTTCGGGCGATGCCTTGGAATACTTCGGGCGACCGCCTCGCTTAAAAACAGACCCTACCGATTGGGTAAAATTCTGCCCGAGCTGCTGTGTGTCAAAACCGTTGACTTCCAGCATCCTTCGGACAGTTGACCTTTCGGGCTTTAGAACCCATTCCTCATAGACCTGCTGCCTGAACTCTATCGTCAGCGATAGTCGATTTTCCAAAACCTCTAACACATTCGGATTTTTGCGCAGTGCTTCCATTTCTTCTTGTGAATATTTTTTGGCACCACATTTTTTTGCCATGTTTTTCACCCATAGGCTCTGCTTATATTTTGCATGATTTTTTTGGCATTTGTCAAGCCTGTGTCTATTGCTTTTGCATCGTTGGCAGAATGATGTCTATTTTTCCTGCTTCGCTGTCAATCAGCAGTCTAATTCTCATGCTTTTTTGTCAGAGCATTGTCCTTTCTATGGGTACCATTTTATTTCTCTTTTTCTGTAATAAATATTTTTAGAGTGAGAGGTTCTGGTGTGTTCACCATGAACCGCACCTGGGTTCAGCGAAAAGACG
>JAQWCP010000187.1 GCA_028705905.1 Oscillospiraceae bacterium | reverse complement strand
AATGACCGTACCAAACGCGTTGGACAAAAGGGGAAACCGGCTGGGGAAGAGTGCAGAGTAAACGCCAAGTGCAATGACCAAAAGGAGGGAGATCAGGAAAATGAACAGACCCCGACGCCGCCAAAAACGCTTCATGTTAAGCCCTCCTTTTCTCCTTCTAATGTACTGCCAAAGGGGAAATATCCAAATTTTGGTAATAATTCAGCCAATCGGCAGAGGGGGAGACCCATCACCGTATAGAAATCCCCTTCGATCCGGGAGACGAAAAGCGCACCCTTCCCTTGAATCCCGTACGCGCCGGCTTTATCCATAGGCTCTCCGGTTTGCACATATGCGCCGATTTCCAGATCAGAAAGGGAACGAAAGGTCACAGACGCCTCCATCGTGTCTGTGACACAGTGGTCACCTCGCAAAAGGCAGATGCCGGTGTAGACCAGATGGGTTCGTCCGGATAACAGCTGAAGCATCTGTTTGGCTTCTGTTTCTGTTTTGGGTTTGCCCAAGGGGAGGTCATCCAGCACCACCATGGTGTCCGCGGCAAGAATCAGGTCGCCCGGCGCTGCCTGCTGGGCCACTTCCTGTGCCTTTTGTTTGGAAAGCCGCTGCACCAATTGGCCGGGTGGTAAAGGCAAATCCGTTTTTTCTTCTCCCTTTGGAGCCAGCACGCGAAAGGGAAGGCCAATTTGCTGCAGAAGAGCCTGCCTGCGGGGAGACTGCGATGCTAAGACAATGGACAATGGGATTCCTTCTTTCTTCATGCTCTTCCGGTGGACCCAAATCCACCCTGGCCCCTCTGCGTTTCTGTCAGATGATCGACAAAGGACAAGGTCGCTTGCACCACCGGCAGGACGGCCAATTGACAAATACGATCTCCTGGCTTCACTTCATATGGAGTTTGGGACAGGTTGGTCAGCGCCACTTTGATCTCTCCCCGGTAATCGCTGTCAATGACGCCCACGCCATTGGAAAGGGCAATGCCGTGCCGTGCGGCAAGACCGCTGCGGGCAAACAGCAGCGCCACATAGGAAGGGGAGGGAAGGGCAATGGCAAGCCCCGTTGGAACAAGAACCAACGCGCCCGGAGAAAGGGTGATGGGGGCATCGATGCAGGCCCGCAAGTCCAGTCCCGCAGCGCCAGGTGTTTCATATTGGGGCAAGGGAATGGTGTCGCCCAATTTGGGGGATAACAATTGAATTTGGAGATCGGGCATTTATTCTACCTCCCGGTAATAGAGCCCGCGGGTAAACTCCGCCGGCGTTTCATTTGTTTGTTTCCAATATCGTTCTGCCATTTCGGCGCATGTTTCCGGCGATTCCGTGGTAAAGGAGAGCCGGACGCCCCAAAGGCCAAGATTTTGGTAATCTTCCTGCTTATCTGCCAAAAACAGGGTTTTTGCATTGTAAATTACATTCCGGCAGCCTGGCTCCCGCAATACGGGAAACTGGGTGCCGGTTCGGTCTACGAGAAGGTTTTCCTGCGTGCAGTTGCACTGGCCGGTTCTGTTATGGATGATGCACTGCTCCGTCACCATCAAAGGCAGCCGGCCATAAACCAAAAGTTCCGTATCCATTTTCTTGGAAAGGTCACGGATTTGGGGAAAACGCAGCTCAAAGGAAAGGGTGGAGGAGAGAAAGGATAAGGCTTGCAACATTTCCAGGGTTTGGGAGTTGTATACATTTAAGCCAAAATCCCCCCGCAGCTGAAAGCCGCGGGATTGCAAAGGCTGGATCTGGCCCAGGTTCCCCACAAGGGCCGTGGTGATGCCTAAGGCCTGCACCACATCCAGCTGCCGCTCCACTTCCTGCCATTCCCGATCCCAAACCACCCGGGGCAAAGAAACGGAAATGGGAATGTTCCATTCCAGCAGGTGCTTCATCTCCTCTGGATGCTTGGCCGCTTCCTCTAGTGGTAAGTATATCTGAATGGGGTGTCGATTGAGGAGTTTTTTTGTCAGCTGCGCAATGCTTTTTACCGAAACAATCAAACCGGGCGGTGTCGTGCGGTTTTGAGATGGCGGGGGAGGCGCCCATTGGCCCTCCCGCCGGGCGGGCGGCTGGGTACGGGCGTGTGTCAGCGCCGAAAAGGCATCCCGGCGCAGGCGGTTCATGGCGGAGACGGGCAGAAAAAGGCCCGGCGCCATCTGGATGTCCAGTGCAGAAAACGCATACGGTGTTCCGCCGGTTTTTTGCAGCTGCTGTGCCATTTGCTCCTTTGATGTTTCCTTCACTTTGGCAGGTTCCGGCACCGGACCGGACACAGTGACCGGATGGTTTGCATCATCTTCTACGGTCAGCGTACAGGGCTGGTCAGCAAAACAGGACGCGATGCCTTTGATGGGGACAGGTGGGCGCAGGGAGAGCCGGTCCATTTGTATGGGTGCCCCTTTGGATGCCTCGTCC
Source organism: Oscillospiraceae bacterium (assembly GCA_028705905.1). Taxonomy (GTDB): domain Bacteria; phylum Bacillota; class Clostridia; order Oscillospirales; family Oscillospiraceae; genus RGIG529. The sequence continues at coordinate 1,900 of JAQWCP010000187.1, read as the reverse complement.
CGGATGCCAAACATATGGTTGCCCAATTGGTTTTGATAATACCCATCTGTAAATCCCTGGCGGGAAAAAGCAGCTTCCAGCTGCTGCAGTTCCCCTTCCCCGGGTTCTTTTCCTTCTTTGAGAGCCCGGGCATACACAGAGGTGACAACGGAGACATAGTCTGGCCGCTTCATCCGCCCTTCGATTTTCACGCAGGCAACGCCCATCTCTTCCAATTCTTTCAGATGGCTCACCAAAGACATGTCCTTTAAGCTGAGGGGATATCCGTCCCCCTGCTTTCCCCAGCCATACGGCAGGCGGCAGGGCTGGGCACAAAGGCCCCTGTTCCCGCTGCGGCCGCCGATGATGGATGAAAAGTAGCATTGCCCAGAATAGCACATGCAAAGGGCCCCGTGGACGAAAATTTCGATTTCCACAGGGGAATGGGCGCAGAGATAAGCAATTTCTTCTTTTGGAAGCTCTCTTGCCAAGACCACTCGGGTCATGCCCAAAGCGGCCGCTTGCTTGACCCCATCTAAATTGTGAATGCTCATCTGGGTGGAGGCGTGAACAGGCAGATCCGGCGCCACTTGCCGGACCAGCTCCAATGCACCCAGATCCTGAACCAAAACCGCGTCTGCGCCCAGCGCGCTGGCTGTGCGGACAGACGCGGCGGCGGCACGCAGCTCTCGGTCGGTCAAAAGGGTATTGAGCGTGAGATAGACCTTTACCCCATAGGTGTGGCAGAAGGAAACGGCAGCTTCAAACTCTGCCAGCGTAAAATTCTTGGCGTTACGGCGGGCGTTAAATGCGCCAAAGCCCAGATAAATGGCATCTGCGCCATGCAAAACCGCTGCCTCTACCGCCGCGGGTGACCCCGCGGGAGCAAGCAATTCCATTATGGATTCTCCCCTATGATTGTTTTTGTAGTTTGAACAGGGCACGTTTTGCCTCGGACAATTCCAATTTCATTTTAGAAGCCTCTTCCAAATATTCTTTTAACTGGCTTCGCAAATTTTCCGATGTTTCCACCATTTTAAAATAATCGTCTGCAATATTGACGGCTGTCATGATGGCGGCATCCGTCACGGATAAGCGGGCTGTTTCCATCATTTCTTTCATTTTTCCATCCACATGGGTGGATACTTTTCGTACATAGGATTCTTCTTCTGTAGCCAACAGAGTATAATCCCGGCCACCGATGGCCACCGATACTCGATTCTTCATAACAAACCTCCTTTTAGGTCACACAGCTAGGATGATCCAGACAGTATTTGACCTGAATGAAAACCATGTTTATTCTTTCCTGCCATACTGGGACAGCAGGGAACAAGCCAACGTACTTTTTTGGTATTATATCATAAACAAGCAAAGAATCAAAGCGCTTCCCTTGGAAAACACAGGAATTTTGGCGAAATGTACGTACATTTTTTCCTGTTTACGGAAACCCAATTTTCATGTAGAATAGAACGAAAGAACAGAGAAAAGAGGAAAAACCCTTGGAAGAAAAAATATTGGTGCTGGAGGAGAGTCAGTCCATTGTACTGGAGCGCCGCACCGTCGACCGGCTGATCGGAGCCGGGAATGGCGATGCCGCTTTGCTCTATTTATATTTGCTGCGAGAGGGCGGCCGTCTGATTCCACAAAAGGCCGCCAATCATTTGAATCAAACACAAGTCTGGATCAAGCAGGCGCTTCAGACACTGGAAACGCTGGGGCTTGTGCGTCAACCATCTTCCGGCGCGGCCCAGGCAAAGGAAGCCGCCGCAAAACAGGAGGAAACGCCGTCTGCCCCCGCTTATACCAGCGAGGAGATTGCAAAGGAACTGGAATGCGATTCTCCGTTTCCTGCACTGGTGCAGGAAACACAGCGGCGGTTGGGCCGGGTGCTCACCACCGCGGATCTGAAGATTTTATTTGG
>JAQWCP010000186.1 GCA_028705905.1 Oscillospiraceae bacterium | reverse complement strand
CCATGCTGAAGACCGCCCATGCCATCGGAAACAGCAAATACACCGATATCCGGGCAAAGGATGATTTCATCCTGATTGGTGTTTCTGCTCCGGCCGATATCTTTTTGTCCGGCAAAGGAAAAGCCGTATGGGAAGGCAGGTATTGTACACTTCATCAAAGTACCCCTCTGACCGATTGTTTGATATCGTCGGGAAGCGCCGCCATAATTCGGCGCTTTAATTCTGCGGCAGACTTTATGCCGATTTCGGGTCTTTCAACAAGTGCCTGATCAATTACAGACGCCAGCTTTTCCGGAATTTGCGGATTTCGCCGCCGGATGGGGACAACCTCTCCTGTGAACATTTCCAACCAAACATCTTTCCCGTGGATATCCTTTGGAATATGACCAGTCAGCATGTTGTAGTAGCTGGCTGCTGCCGCCCAAACGTCCACGTCCGGTTTGGCGTATTTATAATTTGCAATCTGCTGGCGCGGCTGGAATACAGGTGTGGCCGCAGCGGTTCCCGTACGGGTATGCCTCGAAAGTCCTGCCGTCTCAAAGGCTTTTGCGAAACCGAAATCAGCAACCTTGGCAACAGGATATTTGCCGTTATCCATAAGAAAAATGTTGCCCGGCTTAAAGTCCCGATGGACAACCCCCATTGCGTGCCTTATTCCATCTTCGCATTCCACACTTACTTCTGCGCGATGCGCATATTCCAGCCCGTCCAGTGCTTGCAGTATGATGTAAGTCGAAACGTCAAGCGGCAACTTGCCACCGCACCGTTCCATGTATTTGTCCACGCTGCCACCTTCACATAGTTCCATAAGGATGAAAAACATACCGCTTTCACAGCCCGTCTGATAGACCTTGATCACGTTTTTGTGGTCTAAGGTTTCACCAAGCGAGGCCTCCCGCAGAAAAGAATCCTTTGCCTGCTTATCCGCCACCACTTGAGGGAGCATGGTTTTGAGCGCAAATTTCTTGCCTGTTTTTTCTTCCTGAACCAGCCAGACCTCACCCATTCCCCCCGCACCCAAACGTTTCACCTTGCGAAAGCCTTTGAGAATCGCAGAGCCGCTATCCTTTTCCCAGTGTGCAAGGGCAGCGCCCAACGCCTGTTTGAGCATAGCTTCCAGCACCTTTTCACGATCTTCGGCGCACTTGGGGCAAAGATTGTTATCCGGCGCTTTGGGGGTAAATTGCTTACCGCATCCATTGCACCTTTTATCCGCCTGATGATGTTTCATTTCTTCCAGATGATTACGTTCGACCTCATTAGCGCCTAAAAGAACTTCGTTACAATCCATACAGCATTTAGCCAGAACGGTGTATAATGTAAGCTCACAATGCTTACCGAGGCCAAGCGTATTCCCATCGTGCAGGTCGAATTCCTCATGGTATTCCTTCTGAGCATCTTCCGCTGATACGGAGCGTTCACGCCCGCCAATTTTTTCTCCGTTTAAAAACGTTCCGTTCAGGCTTCCGAAATCCCGCACTGTAACATATGGGGGCGTCACTTCCAGCATGCAATGATAGCGGGATACGGACTTATCGGGGAGAACGATTGCACAATCTTCCTGCCTGCCGATAAAGAGCTGCTCCTTGCCGGAATAAGTAAACTCCTTTCCGGTAAACTCCCCCTTAGTAACCCTTAAAATAACTTTCGATGGCATGGATTACACCCCCTGTTCAATGAGTGTTTCGACTTCCCGCAACATTATTTCTAAAAGCACTATGCTGCTCTCGCGTGTTCCCGCGGATAAGTTCATCCACAGCTCGTTGAAGTACGTTTGAAATTCATGGATCATAATCATCTGATCTGAGAAAATGAGGTTCGGTTCCTTATTCCATGGATTGAGGGTAATATGTCTACCGTGTTTGATATGTCTTGTGCCCGTTTGTTTTTCATCTAAATGGGGAGCAATATATAAATGATAATTGGGATAGCCTTTTAGCATTCTAATGTATCCGGAAAGTATGGCAGCACAGGATTTTGTCTGAATCAGCGTTTTCCCCGTATCCATAAAATACATGGACGGCAATTCACAGCACCCATTGATAACCATATTCTTTAGAAATTCTGCAGAGATAACCTCACGGAATACCACCCCGTGCTTCAAATTATTTTCAAAGCCCTTTTTAATACGGAGGTATTCCTCTTTGCGCCATTCCAGGGCGTTACCTTTAAAGCCTTTCTGCTCCAATATTTCAATATACTCCACAGGCTCCAGCATGAGAGGATTCAGGCTGTCGCTTTGTATATCCATGTCTCCATCGTGGCTGAATTCTCTAATAAATAAATCAATAATGCTTTTCAAAATGTTGTCCGGATAAAATTGCATAAGCGGCTGCGCAAACCTTACCACACGATCAAATCCATCCGCGGAATCCCTTAAAAAAATGCTTTCTGTAATGAACAAGGCGGCGGGAGGGGACAATGAGTCGGGAAGCTCTGTAATGGTCACCGCGCAGGTGTCGGGAATGAATATGCTTGTCTGATGGATCATGGGCTGCATCATACCATGAGATAGATACAGCTCCATTTTGCCGCTCACAATCATTGGGGTATAAGCAGCTATAATTCTAGAGAGTGAAATGGAATTACTTGAAAGAGCCACAAGCATCCGCAAGCGCATATTTTTTGTCTGAAACGCTTTCATGATTTCCGCTATAAAGACGGCCTCCATGATCGTGGCGACAGCATCACTGGAAAGGCATATATCAATCGTCGTATTTTCTTTCATGGTCTCAAAGATGCGACCCAGACGGAGCGAAATGTCCAACACGCCAGCCCGGGCTGAATAATCATTACTATAAATTCTTCCGGCAGGGCCAATGCTATATAAGTGGGAAGATAAACTGGCGTCATCTTTCTGCTCATTTGCAATTTGTATGTTGCCTGTCTTTTTAAAAATCTCCAGCACTTCCTGTCCGTCATCCGCAAGCCAGATAATAAGATTGCGTTTGATATCAGAAGCTGAATCAAAATCTGTAGAAACACCAGCCTGTTCAAATTGCTTTTTCAACCATGTAATATCTCTCGTATCCAGCGTGCGTCTGGATAAAACATAGTCTGCAATTGCGACAACGGAACCAGAAGACGCGCGTAGCGCACGCCTACCCTGCATCCAGTTGCTCACCATGGAGGGGCTGACATTGATAGCTTGCGCCAAGTCCCGATTTGGCACTTCAAAATATTCCAGTATGAGTCTTAAATTTGTGAGTTTCTTCATGATGTTTGCCAGCTCCTCGACTTTCAAAGTATTGAACGAAGCCTTCTGTGCAACTGTAGGCGTTTTGGTATCTTCAATATTAAATATACGCCTTAAAAACAGGGTCGTCAATTTTGATTTACACATTGTAAATTTCATATATGTCATTTGGTTTTTTAATGTCACAGATTCTAACTTCCTCTGCCAGTTTCCGAAGTTTCCGTGAATACTTGTAAAGACATCGTAGTCAATTATGCACCCAATACAATAGTGGATGAGTTTTTGGGGATTAAAAAGCGAGTGTTCATAAGGACAAACTCGGAAACCCGCATAGAATAAGGCTTTCGACGCCAAGCATCCGAATACTACACATAAAATTGAAACTCAAACGCCGCTTATCGGGACTGAAAGCGGCGTTTTTGTATAAATAAATACCGCACCTCGGGCCAACATGGCCCGAGGTGGAAAGGGGGAATCTACTTCCCGCCGGGCCTTGCGTAAAAGCAGAGGCCCTTTTTTTATGCTCAAAATCAAATAGGAGGTATCACCGAATGGCAAAAAATGAGCCTACCAAGCCGGACGAGATTAAAACCGAGCCGATCGCAGATACGCCGACAGCGGAACAGCCCACGCCCGAAGCTCCGCTCCCGGAGCTTACCGCCGAAGAAACGGCGGCGTTGGGCTATGAGGCCGCTGCCGCTCTGAATGACATCGGGGATGACGGCTTAGAGCTGCCCACTCCCTTTGACATTCCCGTGCCGCCCATCGACCCCGCGCCCGAAAAGGAGGCGGCACAAGAGGCTGAAAAGCCCGCCCCGGCGAAGCCGGAGCCGGAGGTTCCGGCCCCTGAGCCGAAGGCTCAGCGCGGCAGACCCCCGAAAGCGGATAAGGCCGAAAAAGAGCCGAAGCCGCCTAAACAGCCCAAGTCCGAAAAAACGGTAAAAACTCCCCAAACCTCCACCAAGGAGCAGGCCCCGCCCTCTGAGCCGGAACAGCCGCCCGAACCCCGCGAGGCCCCGCGCAAGGGCGAAACAGAGCAGATTGTGTATATCAATCTCTCCGAGCTTCACGCTTTTAAAGACCACCCTTTTAGCGTCCGTGATGATGAAGAAAT
>JAQWCP010000185.1 GCA_028705905.1 Oscillospiraceae bacterium | reverse complement strand
GGGGATGAATTTTTCCATATCCGAGCTCCTTTCATGGATGGGTGAAGTCGATGATAGCAGAAACACAGCCGCTTGTCAAACGCAGCGTTTGAACGCCACCGTCTGCGCCTTCATGGAGATTTTGCCAACCTCGTAACCGTAGGCGGGCAGCTCCTTCTTGAAGGTCAAAAAGGCGTGGTCGATGGGAAAGCCCAGGATCTCCTCAATCTCGGCGTAGGTCAGCGCGAAGCTGTCCTCCGTACGCCCGCCGATTGCCTTCCAAAGCGGCTCATATTTACTCATTCTCCGTCCCCTCCGACCTGTTGTTATACCAAGTGATATAGATATGTCCAACGGCAAACACGACGCCGAATGCCGTCAGCAGCCAATGCCGAAAAATCACGCCCCGCAGAATGAAGATGACACTGGGCAGGATCGCCAGCCACAATGCGGCGGACAGCGACGGCCTGCGAAAATAGACCGCCCAGAAAATGAAATAAGCCAGCAGCAGTGCAGGAAGCAAAAACAGCCAGATAACAAGCTCCTCCGGGGACTTGAATCCAAACTCCCACACGAAAAGCGGAAAGACCATCATCGCCATGGAGCCGTACCGACCAATCTGCTCCAGAATGAGCATTGGCTTGCAGAAGCATTTATTTTCTATATGGGGATTGCGCCGTGCGTAAATGAGGTTGGGAATCATCATCAGTGCGACGATGAGAAAGCCTGTCAGATTCAGAAAACCGAACTGCATACGGCCACCCCCTTGTAAAATTATCATAGCATGAAAACAAGAGATCGTCACGCTTTTCTGAAGCGATTACAGCATCCTGAACCCCCTGCCCCGCGGCTTTTGTTGCCAACCCTCACGCAAGGGGTTATACTGAAAACATTATTGAAGCAGCGGACGGAGAACACAAAATGAGAGAAGTTGACCCAAAAACCACCAACCGCGCCATGAGCTACGAATATTACATCGACGCGCCCATGCCCATGGTCACCATCTTCAAAACGATGGATGTGACGCATCTTGTAAAGCTCACAAAAAAGGGCTATTCCTTCAACATGCTCATGTGCTGGTGCATTGCCCACGCCGCGCAGAGCGTTCCGGAATTCTATCTGCTGCCCGTGGGCAAGAAGCTGATGCAGTACGACAGTCTGGGCGTCAATGTGATTGTCAAAAACAAGCGTGGTGAACTGAGCACCTGCGACATCCCGTTTTGCGGCGAGCTGGACGAGTTTGCCCGTACCTATTCGGAGCTGACGGAGCGCTGCCGGGAAAGCTGCGAGAATTATGAGCTGCCCGATTACATGATCGTCGGCACCTCTGCGCTGATTCATTACGATCTGGACGGTGTGGCGAATTTTTACAGCGGCATTTTCAACAACCCCTTCCTCATCTGGAGCAAATACCGCCGCCGCTGGCTGAAAGCCGAGCTGAAGCTGTCCTTCCAATTCCATCATGTTCAGATGGACGGCGAGCAGGCCTGTCGCTTTCTTGAAAACTTACAGGAGTGTATGAACCGATGAGAATTTTGGTGGACGCGGACGGCTGCCCGGTGGTGGACAGCACCATTGCGCTGGCAACGGCGCACAAAACAGAATGCCTGCTGCTGTGCGACACCTCCCATGTCTTTGAGCGCAGCGGCGCAAAGACGCTGACCTTCTCCAAGGGAGCGGATAGCGTGGATTTCGCATTGGTCAATCTGATTCAGCCCGGCGATCTCGTGGTCACGCAGGACTACGGCCTCGCCGCCATGTGCCTTGCGCGAAACGCCGTAGTACTCAATCAGGACGGCATGGAGTACACGTCGGACAACATTGATGCGCTCCTTTTGCAGCGCCACACGGCCAAGAAGATCCGCAACGCCGGCGGTCGGCTCAAGGGTCCCTCCAAACGCAGACATGAGCAGGACGATGCGTTTTGGGCGAAGCTGGAAGAACTGCTCAATCAATGTTTCGGCCAGGCTGCTGATGCAGGCAATAGAAGTTGAACCATTCGAAATTACCGAATGGTTCAACTCATTGGAGATGACGTGCCCGCAGCTGATTATCATATTGGGCAAGGCATCTGGAAAATCTGCACGTTTAACGGAATCGAGAAAGATGCCCACCGCTCAAAATCTGCGGAGCTGTAATCAAAGAAATACGCTGGCGAGAACGGCCGGATGCAGATGAGGCCGGGTGATAATTCCCCGGTCTCTTGCTATGTGGTGTTTACTTTTCATCTTTCGCATCGGCGACTGGCACGGTAATGACCTTAAGCTCCGGTTCAGGAGCGTTCACGTATAGTTCCTCGCATTCCCGCTGAGCAGCGATGAGCAGGTTGACCGCCTCCTCCGAAGCACGGAACAACTTCAGGTACATCTCTTTATAATCCGGCATATTCATTCACCCCATAGGGTATAGTTTAGAACAATACATTCAAAAATGAAATAGAACATTTTGTTCTTAGTTATACTGAGCGTGGTGATAAATATGGAAAAGTATCAGCGTATCCGCGACTTGCGCGAGGATGCCGATCTGACACAGCAGCAGGTGGGCAAGGCCATCAATGTACCGCAGCGCACCTACGCTTATTACGAGAGCGGTCAACGCATGGTACCGCCTCACGTCCTCTGTGCCCTGGCGGACTATTACAAGGTCAGCGTGGATTTTATTCTCGGCAGGACGGATAAGAAAAAATAAATTGAACATGAAGCGTGTCGGGCTTTTGGGTCCGGCGCGCTTTTTATTTCCAGAATGGTACAATTTGCCACTTCTTCTGTTGCAATCATTCGCCAAAAAGTATACAATAAATTGTAAAATCATTGGCAAAACCGTCGAAAGACGGCGTCGCAATGTTAAAGGGCCTGTACCGTTTGGATGGCAGCCAGCTGCGGAACGGCAAAGCCCTGCACATGGTAGGGCTCTTTTTATATGCTTATGAGGTGAATTATGGATTACATTTCAATCGCCGAAGCTGCCGCAAAATGGGGCATCACTCGCCGCCGCGTGCAGGTGCTGTGCAATCAGGGCCGTATTCCAGGCCTGACAAAGTTCGGCAAAGCCTGGGCTATTCCCAGGGACGCCGAGAAGCCAGGGGACGCGAGAAAAACAAAGCCTATTGTGAAGGATGCCTTTTTTGAGGACATTCCTCATTCAGACTCCAATAAAAGTGATAGTGAGGAGAAACTCCATGAAGATTGATTTGCAAAAAGGCGTTAAAAACGTGGGAAGCGCATTGGAAAAAGCGGCGGAAGTAGGAAAAAAAGCTGCCGGTGATACGCTTACGAGCGCGCAATCTCTCGTTTCTAAGGCACAGGAAGAAAACCGAAAAGCACTTATTAGAAAATACAATCCAATTTTCCCAGAGGATTATAAAAAAGAGGACTTCGGCATTCCAAATCTGGTCATGATCGTTGATGATGTTGTGCGCAAAGGCATTGATGTATGCGAAGGTGCCATTGGTTGGCGCAGCAATACCAAAGGAGTGGAAGTATTTAGTCTGTACGACGAGGCAATTACGTTCAGCGGGCTTCACTTTATTCCCGCTGCCGTTTGCGATTCGGTATACTATGTAGACCCGTTTGACAGAACACGTTTTATCCGTTTGGATTGTTATTTTGATAAGATGCAGGAATCCAGACTGGCGGAGCTGCAGCACATTGCGTACTGCTTGGGAGCAAAGAGTTATAGCGTAGAAATGGCAGATACCTCAAGTGAGAAAAGAGAGGCGAGCCAACGAGCGTCGGCGCGTGCAAAGGACGGATTAGGCGTTATAAAAGCAAGTGCAAACAGTAGCGAGGAGCGAAGTGTAACATCCGAAAAAGAATCCAAGCGAAAATCCGTGGCACACGCTGAGTTTGTTGGCGAGCGGCAACCTATACCGCCCACCCTGGCTTGGTTTGCCCATGATGACAATATCCGAAACTTGATTGACATGCGTTGCACAGGTAAGGGAAACGGAGCGATCAAGGCGTTTACCATTGAGTTTAAAGGTTCCGATTTCGCCACCATCGGAGCAAACACCGCAGCAAAGATTGATGGGGCAATGAGTAAGATTTCTGCCGGGAGCGATTTTGCGCTCCAGAGCAAGGTTACAGAGGAACGCCATCATAGGTTGATTTATCAAATTGAGTTTTGAGGTGCCACTCATGTTACATCCCGGCCTTTACGAACAAGTCATCAACACAAAACTGAAAAGCGAGCTCGCGGAGATCCCACAGGCCCGCAAGGATACTGCGCCCATCGACAAGGCGGAGGCCTCCCATGTACTCTCGCAGTATCTGGCAGACGTTGTTCAAAAGGGCCTGGACAACGTACTCGATAACGGCGGCGATATCGCCGCACAAGTCGCACTCACCAATCAAATCGTCAC
>JAQWCP010000184.1 GCA_028705905.1 Oscillospiraceae bacterium | reverse complement strand
ACAACATCAATGCAGGATTATTTACATACCCTGCATTGATGGCCGCTGACATTCTGCTTTACGGGGCCAATTTGGTGCCTGTGGGGGAGGATCAAAAGCAACATGTGGAAATTACACGCGATGTCGCACTTCGATTTAATGGCATTTATGGCGATGTGTTTACACTTCCTGAAGCATACATTCCAAAAGTGGGTGCGCGTGTCATGAGCCTGACAGAGCCAACGAAGAAAATGAGCAAGTCCAGTGAAAATGAGAACTCCTATATTCTGGTTATGGACCGCCCGGAAGATATTATGCGGAAATGTAAAAAGGCAGTCACAGACAGTGATTCACGTGTGATTCGTTCGGCGGAAAAGCAGGGCGTTACCAATTTGATTACCATTTATGCCGCTGCAACCGGGAAAACACCAGAAGCAGTGGAAGAAGAATTTGCAGGAAAAGGATATGGAGTGTTCAAACCAGCTGTTGGAGAGGCCGTCATCGAGCTTCTTCGCCCCATTCGAGAGAGGACGCTGGAGTTGTTAAAAGACAAGGGTGCCTTGGAAGCACTCTATCGGCAGGGAGCCGAAAAGGCAGGAAAGCGGGCGGAACGGATGTTGGCAAAGGTACACCGCAAAATTGGGTTTGTTAATCGGTGAAGCATCTCATTCACTGTAATAGATCAGTAGAATCTAGTAGAATTTGGTAAAATAAGGAGATCTGTTCCATGACAGAAGAGCTTCGGCTGATTTGCATTGCTGCAATCGCACTGGTTGTTGCAATGGTGGTTTCTTTTGTATCTACTCCAGTGGTCAAAGCGTTTGCCCAAAAAGTGGGAGCCATTGATGTACCAAAAGATAACCGTAGAATGCACAAAGCCCCCATTCCACGTTTGGGTGGGCTTGCGATTTTCTTTGGATTTTTACTTGCAGTTTTGATTTTTGTAGAAATGACACCGCAGTTTAAAGTAATGATGTTTGGCGCCATTATCATTGTCATTCTTGGGATTGTTGATGATATTATGCCGTTGCCTGCTTTGCTCAAATTTGTGGTGCAAATCATCGCTTCTTTGGTTGCCATATGGGGCGGAAATGTGATTACGGTCATTTCTAACCCAAACATCTTTAGCGCACAGCCATATGTGGAGTTGGGTGTGCTTTCCATCCCCATTACCGTTTTATGGATTGTAGCCATTACCAATTCCGTTAATCTCATTGACGGTCTGGATGGACTGGCTGTGGGCGTATCTACCATCAGCTCTTTGACGATACTGGTCATTGCACTTGTTGTCAGCGAAGGAGAAACCGCATTGATGATGGCAGCCTTGGCAGGTGGGTGCATTGGTTTTTTACCGTATAATATGAATCCAGCCAAAATCTTTATGGGTGATACAGGCGCAACCTTTTTGGGGTTTGTTTTGGCTGTGGTATCCATACAAGGACTATTCAAATTTTACGCAATTATCTCATTTGCCGTTCCCTTTTTGATTTTGGGGCTTCCCATTTTTGACACAGCATTCGCATTTTTGCGCAGGCTGTCTAAGGGCAAAAACCCCATGTCGCCTGACCGTAGCCATGTCCATCATCGTTTGATTGATATGGGATTTAATCAAAAGCAAACGGTTGCCATTTTGTATGTCATCAGTGCGATTTTAGGGCTTTCCGCCGTTGTATTAACCACCAGCGGTGCCGGAAAAGCAATTATATTCTTTGTGGCTGTGTGCATTGTCATTGCGATTAGCGCAAAGCTCATCTTTGGGCATAGCAATGGGAAATCGGGAAAAGAGCAAGATACAGATCCAGATGGCTTGGAAACGGAAGCACAACACCTGGACTCAGATGAACAAAATACGGAGGAATAGCTGTGGAGAAAAAACGGATCATGACAGTCTTTGGAACGAGGCCGGAAGCCATTAAAATGGCCCCTCTTGTAGGTGCCCTAATGGAACATCCCAACTTAGAATCCATTTGCTGTGTCACAGCTCAGCATCGGGAAATGCTGGATGGCGTCCTTCAATTGTTTCAGATTCAACCTCAGTATGATCTCAATATTATGGCGCAACAGCAAAGTTTGTCGCAGATCACAAGCCGCTGCCTACTTGGCATGGATCAGGTACTGCAAGAAGCAAAGCCGGACCTAGTTCTGGTGCATGGAGATACCTCCACCACGTTTGCGGGCGCACTCTCCGCATTTTATCATAAAATCCCTGTGGGCCATGTGGAAGCGGGGCTTAGAACCTATGACAAATATTCTCCGTTCCCAGAAGAGATGAACCGCACCATGGTAGGCGCTTTGGCAGACCTCCATTTTTGCCCCACGGCGGCAAACCGGGATAATTTGTTGCGAGAAAAAATAGCGGGTGAAATGTTCATCACAGGGAATACAGTGATTGACGCGCTGAAAACCACGGTGGTCCCAGGATATCAATTTACAGATGAGCGATTAAATCAATTGAATTTTAAAGAACACAAGGTTATTTTGGTGACTTGTCACCGAAGAGAAAATTATGGCTTGCCGATGCAGCAGATCATGCTTGCCTTGCGAGAAATTGCAGAGCGATTTGAAGATGTGCAGTTGGTTTACCCCGTCCATTTAAGCCCCATTGTACGCGAAACAGCAATGAAGTACTTAGATGGTGTTCCGCGGATTCACTTAATCGATCCATTGCCGGCCGATGAAATGCATAACTTAATGGCACTCTGTTACTTTGTCATGACAGATTCGGGCGGGCTGCAAGAGGAAGCGCCCGCACTTGGAAAACCTGTCCTGGTTTTGCGCCGGGAAACAGAGCGGCCGGAAGCCATTGCTGCAGGGACTGTGCGTCTGGCCGGTGTGGAGCAAGATGAAATCGTGGCCCTTGCCACACAGCTTTTGTCATCTGAAGCAGAATATGAACGGATGGCGAGAGCGGTCAATCCATACGGAGATGGGCGGGCATGCGACCGCATCGTCAAGGGAATTTTGTGGCATTTTGGTCTTTGCACAGAGAAGCCGCTTGATTTTGTGCCATAAGAACAACAAAGCAAGTTAGGCCACAAAGGAAAGAGGTGATGGCGCTTGGATAAACGGAAGATGACTTTATTTGCCGCAATGATTGCCATGATTATCGTGTTTGCAATTTTTAGCAGTTTTTGGGGTGTCATATTCTCGACAGGCGGTTCCATCCCTGTATTGTGGCCTTCCCCTACGGTAGAGACATCTCCAAATGGAGGGAATGCGTCCAACGCCATGCTGGTAGATGGCTATCAGCGCATTCAGATCACCCCGAAAAGCGTACAACCTGTGATCAAGACTTTGGCACGGCCGCAACAATATTCACAAACGATTCAATTAACTTTGTTCTGGGGGGAAAGTAAACAAAGCGTTATTTCCATTGCCTGTTCCCAAACAGGGGAATACTCAGCTACAAAAGCTGTACAATCAGGACAAGTGCAGTATAGTATATGGGGAAATGGAACATTGTATCGATGGTACCAGGGCGAGCAAAACTGGTACCAAGGCCGGGTTTCTTTCATGACAGGCGACCTCCTGCAGCGGATTCCAACATATGAAACCATATTGTCGCTGAAACAGAACCAGATTCTGTCCGCCGAGTATGTGACGCTCAATCAACGAACCTGCATTTATGTAGAATCTGCTGAATCATCTATCAACACCAGAACCCATTATTGGATCGACGCAGAACAAGGGGTGTTGTTGCGCGCCGAGGCGCATCGAGACGACCGGATGATTTGGTGCATAGAAGTGTCTGAATTTTCCACCACAACGATTGATGAATCGTTGTTTTGTTTGCCAAATGGGGTAGATGTGCGAACCTTGGCTTCACAATCCCATTAGCAGCAAAAGACCGAGCGTAATAATCAACTCTAGATTGTCTCCCTCCAGAAATAGAAATAGCAAGATCAGCATCAGAAGAATGTCTCCGGTATCCAAAGAATCTAGCTTAAATTGTTTGAGTAGGGTGCTCAAGCCGCCACTTGTGCCATCCCCAGAGCCAAAAAGGGAAGAGAGCCCTTTGAGCGCAGAATTGCCTCCAAATAATCCACCGGGTGCAGCAGTTCCCGCTGTTGGAGTGGAACGTTCTCTTTCTATGCCGCTTGCAGTTTGAACAGGCGGGTTGGGAAAAGGAGGCGACGGTGGATGTGGCTGGGATACGGTATCGTCGACAACAACACGTTCATATGTATTTCCTTTTGGTATATAACGATTATACAGTACCATCTCCTCCTTTCAAAACACCAAGTGCCACACGAATGATGCGGGAGATTTTTGCAATTTGCATTGCCCGCTGTATTTTCTCCTGCCGTTCTTGCTTCAAAAACGGACGTAATGCATTGAGCAATGCAACTTTCTGATCATCTGGCTCAT
>JAQWCP010000183.1 GCA_028705905.1 Oscillospiraceae bacterium | reverse complement strand
CTGTTAATTCCGAACGAAAACTGTCCCATTTGCTTTTCCTCTTTACTTGTGTTATAATAAATATAAATTGAACAAAAAGAACCGTCTTTTGAGAAGGGCTTTTGGTATTGCACCGTTTGGTGTTGTATGAAAATCCCTTCTTTTTTATTTTATTTGCCTATGCTACTAATTTTAGCATTCAATATATTATATTTAGGAGGAAAAAATGATGGATATTATCACAGTTCAAAAACGCAATTCCGAGGAAAAAGCAAAAAAGTTAAGACGCGCAGGGTTTGTACCATGTATCATTTTTGGAGGAAGCTTGCAGGAGTCAATCTCCATCCAAATGGAAGAGGCTGTTGCACGGAAATTGGTTCGGTTCAAGCGGGAAGGCAGCAAGCTCCAATTAAATCTTGATGATCGAACCATCCCGGTTCAAATCAAAGGAATGGAGCAGAACACATTAAAGAACGAAATTGTTCATATCGGCTTCCAAGCGCTGAGTGCTGATCAAAAAGTGAACAGTGTCATCCATATCATTCTAAAAAATTCGGATATAATTGCCGGAACGCTGGAAAGGATGCTTCATGAAATCCCCTATGCATCTCTGCCTGCGGACATGATTGATACCGTAACGGTCGACCTTGAAGGAATGCCTGTAGGCACAGTTTTAACAGTTGCCGATATTCCGGAACTGAAAAGCGAAAAAATTGATCTACAGGTTGATACAAGCAGTATCGTTCTGCGAGTCAATGATAAAATACGTTCCGCAAAACGAGTTGCAGCAGAGGAAGCAACAGAGTAATTCTGCGGCGTAGCGATTATACTGAGAAAAGAGCTTGGATTGCCGTGCCGTGATAGGTATGGGCATGATAGGCTCTTTCTCTATTATTTAAAGGAGAGATATTATGCATTTAGTTGGTCTGGCAGTCAAACATAAGACTTTTGGACAGGGGGTTATAACGGAATCCTCCAATAAAATGGTGACGATTTGTTTTTCTCAAGGGGATAAAAAATTTATCTATCCTGACGCTTTTATCAATTTTTTAACGCTCAAGGATAAGTCCGTACAGAGTGAAATTAACGCCACATGGAATAGGCGTTTACAGGAGGAAAACGCACAAAAGCAAATACTTCAAGAGGAGCAGGAGCAACGTCAGCGAATACGCACGATGAAAATCGCTCCGAACTCTCAGGCAGCTTTTCATGTTGACAACACCGCCACCGATGAAATCTTTGCGTCCGGCATCGTGTCATCCGGTCATTATTTAAGTGGATATTCCAAAGGAGCGCCTCGCATTCCAAGCCGCCTAAAACCAAACTCAGCCTGCCTGCTGACGGAATGTCCCAAAGACAGCCCCGAACAGCGCCGAATTGTAGGCGCATTTATGGTTGAAGGAGATTTTCAGGGCGACCTATGCAGAGACGGAATGGTGAAAAGCCATAGCCAACACAAACTTCGTTTAAATCAGGAAAACAGTTTGATGTTCTGGAATTACTTTGACCATAGTGGAGCGATTCCCCCCTGGGGCGGTCCGGTGTTCAAATACTTTTCAAACAACACAATGCAGCAAATATTATTTGATATGAAAAAGGCGCTTTCCGGCACCGAAGATGAGCCTGTCATTAATGAATTTTACGAATATTTTTGTGAGATAAATCGCTTACCAGACATTGGAAAGGATACTCAGTGAACCGTTAAATTGAGAAGGGAGTGAGTTCATGAAACTGATATCAGAGTTTCTATTGGGGAGTTCCCCATACGTTTATTTGTTTATATTTTTCGGAAAATTATTTGAAGTTGCGCTGGCCTCTTTGCGCTCCCAACTGATTCACAAAGGTCAACGGCTTCCGGGCGCAATCATGGCTCTGTTTGAATACACCTTTTGGCTTTGTATCACTGCTTCTGCGTTAACCGGATTTACAAATGATCCCATTAAAATTATCATTCTGATCGCTGCTTTTTCAATCGGAAATGTTTTTGGATCAGTGATAGAAGAAAAAATGGCATTGGGATATTGCTCCATTACAGGTTTATTTGTAGACAAAAATGTTGCATTGCAGGCTGCGGCTCTTTTGCGTGAGCAGGGACACGCGCTCACAATAATTCCTGCAGAAGGAATACAGGGCGCAGAACGAATTGCCATTTTAACAACCGCCAAACGAAAAAACGTTGCCCATATTAAAGAAACATTATTTTCTGTCGATCCAGAGGTTTTTCTCACTGTTCAAGCAACCCAGCAAGTAAAGGGTGCTACACTGGCGCAAAATCTAAAGTGAGGATACTCTGTGTTCATTTGAGCAGTCGCAACTTTTAAAAATCACAATGAGTGGAGGCGTATATGAATATTTTTATAACCTTATCAGAATATCTTTCTCAGCTACAGCAAATGAATCTGATTACAATCATTTTTCGGCTTGCACTTTCTCTGCTGCTGGGAGGCTTGCTTGGCACAGAGCGTGGTCTTAGAAACAGACCTGCCGGGTTTATGACCTATGTGCTGGTCGCTCTCGGCTCAACTTTGTTTATGCTGACCAATCAATATATTTCTCTCCTGTTTCCCGAGACAGACCCCACCCGCCTCGCAGCCCAAGTGGTAAGCGGAATTGGATTCTTGGGAGCCGGCACTATTATGGTCACAAGGAAAGATGAAATTAGAGGACTCACTACGGCTGCAGGACTTTGGGTAGCTGCTGGATTAGGTTTGGCCGTAGGGGTAGGGTTTTATTCCGGTGCCATCGCAGGCTGTGCATTTTCCGTTTTTTCTCTTGTGGGCTTAAAGAAAATTGATATTTACATTAAGCAGCACGCCAGAAGTATGGAGATATATCTTGAATACAGTTCCATATTTTCCTTGCGCAAATTATCCCAGTTTGCAGAAAACCAAGGATACGAATTGTTTGATATTCAACGAGGAAGAGTGAAAACGCTGAAAGAAGAATTAGGAACGCTTGTTTTTTCCATAGACCTTGCTCAAAAAAAGAATCATCAAGAAGTATTGGAAAGCCTGTACACGATTGACGGTGTTGAATATACCAGAGAAATAGCTTAAATTACACAATAAGCGGCGAGGAGGTAAAATGTCCACACAAAAATCATCTAATTCTATTCAAGAAAATATATCAACGCAATTCTGTGAAATAGATAGCGTAAGGCACTATTTGGAACAATCCGGGAAAACACCGTTGCTTGATAAAAATGAGGAAAATCGTTTGGCCACGCTGGCAATACAAGGAGATGGTAAGGCGAAAAACAAACTAATATGCGCAAATCTACGGCTTGTAATCAGCATCGCAAAGAAATATGCCGTCCTTACACAATCTCTTTCATTACTGGATTTGATTCAGGAAGGAAACCTTGGCCTGATGAAAGCAGTAGACCGCTACGACCCAACTCTTGGGTTTCGGTTTTCCACCTATGCCACATGGTGGATTCGTCAAGCAATTACCCGTGGCATTGCGGATCAAGATAGGATGATTCGATTGCCGGTTCACCTTGGGGAAGATGTTCATAAGGTGTTGAAAATTTTACAAAAGTATAATTTGCAGTCAGAATCAAGCTATGAAAAGGTGGCGTCTATCACGGGTTTAACGGTAGAAAAAATTGAACAAATGCTGCAAATTGCACGACCAACAATATCACTTGATGTGCCGATTGGAGACGATGAAAATAGTTCTCTCGGCAATTTTGTGGAAGATAAGACTGCTGCATCGCCCGAGAGTATTGCAACTGATACTGTGATGAAAGAGGAAATTGAAAAGCAGCTGGGCACATTGAATCCTCGGGAACAAACAGTGCTAAATATGAGATTTGGGTTAAGTGGAAAGAAGCCCTGCACATTAGAAGAGGTTGGAAACCATGTCGGAGTTACGAGGGAACGTATACGACAGATTGAAGCGAGAGCATTACGAAAATTACGCCAGCCAAGCCGAAGCAAATATTTGAAGGACTTTGTGTAATTTTCAATGGACAAGGAGGCTAAACAGTGTCGCACTATAAGGAAGATGTTGCAGCTGCAACAAAATCTATGATCGAGAATGCACGCTTGCTCATACAAAGTTCTGAAGATTTGATCAAGGCTTATCAACCGGATCACCCCAATTACAAAATGCTATATTCGGCTTTTCACCGTCTAATGAATTACAGCAGCAATATAGATAGAGAAATCGGTGAGCTCAGTATGTTTTTGTGAGCAAATTTACGATGCTACATAATGAATGTGGATAATCGATAAAATCATGACCACTTCCTCTGTTGGTGTTTTGTTTCACCCACACGATAAAATCTGACTTATCACGTAATTGAGCCGTTGCATCTGTATCTTGATGCAACGGCTCTTAATTTGTTATAAACCGAGTATAGACCA
>JAQWCP010000182.1 GCA_028705905.1 Oscillospiraceae bacterium | reverse complement strand
CTATCGGCTGGATCGCATGAAATCGCTCTCGATCTGCGACGAGCCGCGCAAGCAGGCGAAAGAGGTTCTTGGTGATAATGCGGATCTGCAAATCGAGGAGTATGTCCGTGCTTCCCTGTACCGATACCTTGCCGCAAAGTATAAGATCGTCTACATACTCAAAGAGGTCAACGGCGGCAAGGGCTGGGATCTGCGTGAGTTCTTGCGTGAGGGCGGACGCTCGCAGACCTGGGATAATATCGCGCGCTGGACAGAGGCGCTCCTCGATCTGGAGCATCCGCAGGATTGGAGCTATTGGGAAAATCACAATGAGGAGCGCAGAGGCGCTTATCTCAAGAAGATCTGCGCCGTCAACCTCAAAAAGACCTCCGGCGGTCACACCTCAAATGGTCGGGATATTGCAACTGCCGCCGGGACATATCAGGATGTGCTGAGAAAGCAGCTTGCCGTCTATGACCCCGACATCATCATCTGCTGCGGGACGGAAAAGCCCTTCTTCGACTGTTTGCATGATGGGGGCAACCCCATATGGCAAATGACCACCCGCGGCGTCTGGTATGTCGTGGATGGTAAAAGGATCATCGTGTCCTTCGCTCATCCCGAAGCACGGACAAAGGATTGCTTTCTGCATTATGCCTTGGTTGATGCTATGGCAGAGATCCTTGCCAAACACGCTGAGGCCATTGCTGTTCACGAATAGTGGTGCATTCAATGGAGGCAGAACACGCGAACAGACTATCCACGGGCTTTAGCGCTTTGGATGACTGCATCGGTGGGATCATGCAGGACAATGTGATTTTTCTGGCGGCCAGACCCGGCATGGGCAAAACCGCTTTTGCGCTGGACATCGCGGTGCAGCTCGCCACAAAGGAGGCCAAGAAGGTTGCCTTTTTCTCGTTGGAGGACTCTAAAGAACGTATCACCGCAAGGCTGCTTAAACGCAAGCTCTGCTCAGCATCAACCCTTGGTGAATCTTCATCGCCAGACACTGGGACGATTACGGTGTATGATAATCCTAAATTGGATATCAGAGCAATCAGGGAAATCGTTACCGCTGCTGGGGGCTTTGATTTTATCATTCTGGACTATTTTCAGCTGCTATCGTTTAGCGGCAAGAATACGAGTGCGAGAATCGAGCGCGCGATGATGGAGATAAAAGCGGCCGCGGCAGAGCTGCATGCCCCGATCATGGTCTTGTCTCAGCTGCCGCGGAGCATTGAACGGAGAAAAGACCGCAGGCCGCGCGTTCAAGATATTTCATGTACCGCGCATATCATCCCCTATGCTGATATCCTTTTATTCCTGTACCGCGAAGCCTACTATGACTGGGAAGCAAATCCGACCAGCGCCTGGTGCTTCGTTGAAAAAAGTTTTTTCTCTGCGCCAAGGACAGTGCAGATGAAATGGATCAGTTCAGTTGATGATGGTGAGTTTTCGTCGGTATCTGAGGCATGATTTATTAAACTACAGTTGGCAACTTTAGTTGCCAACACGAATAAGAAGAACTCCTCGTCTCCACTCTGGCGGCGAGGAGTTCTATACTCTATTTGTGAAAGCATCAAACAACGCGAAATGTGAGCATCTCATCAATGCCAATTTCATCTATACGGCATGGCGTGCTTCCGCGCAATGTTGCCTCAATGTGATAGAAATACATGCAGCGACTTATTCTTTCAATCAACTGGTTGGAGCGTCTTTTATAGCCGTATTCCTTTAGCAGAGTGCGGAGTTTAAGCCTAATATAATCTTGCTTTCCGCCATACAGGATGCGGAGTCTCGCATTCTTAAAGAATAGGTCGAGATCGTATCCGTCGTAGAAATATGCCTCTCGACGAAACTCGCCGCTTATATGCTCAAAATCTTTTGCTATGGCTGGAAACTCGTTATCAAGAGCCATCTTATCCGAGAAGTAATGAGTCCAGTACATCATGTCTAATATGAGCATACGGCGATTACAGCGGTACTCGGGTGCAAGAAAAGCTCTCTCGTTGTCCCATATTCGGTCGAGAAATTCACTTTCTGCTCGGCTCCCAAGCTCCATACCGCTCAATATGGCAGCAAGGTCGAGGGCGGAGAAGCACATCCCCCGCATCACTGATCTCCTTTTTTGCCGTTACACTGACGGCATAGGATCTGCAAATTCTCAGGAACGCTCTTGCCACCCTTGTTCATTGGAGTGATATGGTCAACCTGAAAGTATACACGCGAACGATCTGCAGCGCCGCACATTGCGCAGTGATAGCATCCACTCTTGTCTAACGATTGCTGGAATGCCTGCTCACGAAGGTTCTTTTCAAGTTCTGGGTTAATTTTTCCTATTTCGTAGAGCGGCATATCCTCCAATGATCGGGTACCAAATTTAACGTTAGGCTGACCTTCATCATAAATGCCCGGATGTGCAATCTTCATGTGCTCAACATCAAGCTGGCGCAGAAAATAGAGTTTTCGTCCGAAAAAGAGGCGAAGCATATTATCGTCGCCAGAATCCCATATAGAGTCGATATATGCGGCCCGGCTGCGCTCCCCCATGTCTTCGTCCCAAATGTGCTGAGCAATTGCGGTAACATCCAGTTTGCTGCGATCCACGTCGTCAAAGGTGTAAAATTGCGGAGCGGATTCATATTGAGCGTAATATTTAAGAATACTCACGATGTCTCTGCTTTCATAGGGAGGTATCATCTCGCCGCAGAAAAAGGCATCCCGGCATTGCGCTTCCATAGCGTCGAGCGTCGCATCTGGTAGGTATTCGTCTGTTGCTTCGAAGCTGGAAAACAGAGTCGGCAACGCATTCATCAGGTTTTGATATGCAGCGGCGGTGCTGTCATATACCATGACCTGATAGGACAGATCCATGCCATTTTCCTCAAGATATCTATTAAGTACCTGTATACCGTTGCCCTCGTCACGCCGACAGCGCCGGCAATTTCGGAGGTAGAGGGGGACTTCCAATACTCAAGGTAGTATTCCTCGGCAAACTTTTTGATTTCATTCATAAGGTCAGTGTTTTTAGAACGCATTTTATCGTCCTCCGTTCTATCTGATACAGGCTGTATCGGATAGATGTATTATATCAGAAAGTTTCGGATATTGCAATAGGCAAAAAGAGAGTTGGTAGGTTTTTCTACCAACTCTCTTGAAAATTCTTTTTGTTTGGCTTAAAACAAGGCTTTCAGCCCTCATCAAGCGCTTTGCCCAAAGCCGATTTATACTCATTTACGACCTGCTGAGGCGAAGTAATCTTTATTTTTCCGGCAAAACCGAATACCCAACCGAAGAAAGTAGGGCTTACGGAAACCTTTACCTCTGCCACAAAGCCGTCATCACAAGGCTCTGTAAATACATCTTTTCCGAAGCGGTCGATGATGACTTTCATCATATCCGGGGTACACTTCAAGCGCACGGTTTCCATTTTCCCGTCATACATTGCAATAATGCTTTTGAGATAGGCGACAGGCTCAAAATCCACAGGTTCTTTTACCGATGGAATATCCGTCGCTTCTGCTTTCGCAATACGGTCAACACGGAACTTTACGATTTTTTCGTGCCGTTCGGAATATCCGAGGACATAATATCTGTCATCGTGCCAGAGCATTGCATAAGGGGAGAACTCATAGATGCAGCCGTTATGCTTATACACCTTTTTCTTTTCAGCCGTGTATTCTATGTATTTGAAGCGAATGCGTTTACGTTCATTGATTGCCTTATGAATCAGATCAACGGTATAGTAGAGCGTTCTGCTGTCGCTTTTCACTCTGCCGTCCACATAAAGGTGTCTGTTTAATTCCGACGCTTGGTGTACGCTCGCCATACCATATAACTTACTGACAAGGCTGCCGCTTTGCGAAGCTGAGATAAAGCGTGATGATTCCACTGCATCTACAAGCAGTTTGAGTTCCGGCAATTCAAATGAGCGCTGACCAATAAAATATCTGTTCGGAGAGCTTTTCACGCAGACTATATCTATTCCGAACTCTGTAAGCTGTTCTATATCCGACATAAGAGCGTGGCGCTCGACCTTAATATCCTCACTTGCGAGGGCAGAGAGAATATCCGAAACAGTTGCGGGATGTTCCTCGTCGCTGTTCTCCCAAAGATATTTTAAAACATATAAGGTTCGGTCTTTTGCCGCCATAAGCTTGTCCTCCGGATTAACTGATTACTTAATAATTATATCACAATCCGGAGTGTTTGACAACGCCACCGAAGGTTATGACTATGTGTTTTCTAAAACATCATGTTCTTTTAAAAAACGCGCGTTGTAAAATGAAGTTGAAATAAAAAAATAGGTCCATAGTGACGAACCTGTGGTAGAATTAGTTTGCTATAACAATTCCGAAAGGATCATCACTATGGACA
>JAQWCP010000181.1 GCA_028705905.1 Oscillospiraceae bacterium | reverse complement strand
AGACGCCACAATCGCCAGGGCGGCAGGCGAGGGTTTGACGTTTGCGTTTGCCTGGTTGGGTGCCATCTCTTATGTATTACAACTTTATTTTGATTTTTCCGGATATTCTGACATGGCCATTGGGCTAGGGCGTATGTTTGGCTTTCACTTTCTGGAAAACTTCAATTATCCTTTGACCGCAAAATCGCTCTCTGCCCTTTGGAGACGATGGCATATATCTCTGGGTGCCTGGTTTCAGGATTATGTTTATTTCCCCATGGGCGGCAGCCGCGGGTCAAAGCGCCGCACCGCGTGGAACTTGTTTGCGGTTTGGCTGCTCACCGGGCTATGGCACGGCGCAAACTGGACGTTTATCGTTTGGGGCCTATATTATTATGTGTTTCTCTGCCTGGAAAAATTTACGGCTCTCAAAGGGTTTTTGCAACGCCACTCCATTCTGGCTTCCGTCTATACGCTGTTTTTTTTCTGCATTGGCGAAATAATGTTTCGTGCAGATACCCTCACCATTGGCATGACCTGCATCGCTTCCATGTTTGGCTTTGGCGCAACAGGGGTGTGGGACGGTGGGGTGCTGTTCTATCTGTGGGAATATAAATGGTTTTATCTGGTGGCCGTCCTATGTGCAACGCCTGTCTTCCGCAACCTTCGGCAGAAGGTGGACCGTTTGGGGCGTTCACCCAAATGGATGGACATGGGGTATACCTGCCTGTTGATGGCTGTACTGATTCTGTCCATCTCTTATATTGTGAAGGGGACATATAACCCGTTCATTTACTTTAACTTCTAACGACAAAAGGGCAAAAAGGAGGCGCCAGATGAAAAAGCGCAGGCATACTTGGAGTGCGGTGTTATGCTTACTGGTTCTTTTGGGCATGTTTGCCTGGATCACATTTGATGCAGGATCCATTTGGGGAACCATCCGGGCAGAATATTTGGCAAACAAACCCGAACACGCCGCGTTTCTGGATAAAGTGACGCTCACCATCCGGGCAACAGAAGGTGCGCTGAACCAGAGCGCGGATCGCAACCACGGATTCATTCAAATGTTTGGGGGGGTACAGAACCTGCTGGGAAAGCGGGTGATTGAAGATGCCAATCCGGACACGATAGTGGTGCGTCTGGACAATGGGAAACTGCAATTCATCTCGAAAAATGCCCGGCAGGAAGATGTGTCAGATAAAGCGCAAGCTCTCATCGCACTAAATCAGACGTTAGATGATGCTGGTGTTCCCATTTTGTTTATGGCTGCGCCTTCCAAGGTGCGGGAAGGGAACGAAGGGCTCCCGGTGGTGACGAAAGAATATGGCAATGCGCAGATGGATCAATTGGTCTCCCTGGCAGAGCAGGGCGGTGTGGATGTTTTGGATCTGAGGGAAACATTTAACGGCTTGTCCAATTTCGATGACTATTTTTTCAATACGGATCATCATTGGAAACCGGAAGGGGCGTTTTTGGCATTTCAGACTCTTTGTACCCGTTTGGAAGGTCGGTATGGCTTCTCGGTTGATGACGATATCGTGGATCCAGACCAGTATGAGACCACCGTATATGAAGATATCTTTTTGGGTAGCCAGGGTAAGCGGATTGGGACACTGTATGCAGGGGTGGATGATATTTCATTGATTGCCCCCAAATTTAAAACCAGTTTGACATATCGCGTGCCATTGGAGCAGATCGAGCGCACAGGAGATTACAGGGATTCTGTGATCTTTCGGGAACGGGTCGAATCGGTGAAATATTTCGGCGACAATCCCTATGCCATGTATGCAGGCGGGGATTACGATTACGCCCAGGTGATCAACCATCAAAACCGGGGTGGACCACATATTTTGCTGGTGCGGGATTCCTACGCCTGTGCCATGACGCCATTTTTGTCTTTGGCGTGCAGCACCCTAGAGACAATCGATCTGCGGTATTTTCAGGGGTCCCTGACGGAATACATTCAAAAAGACAAACCGGACCTTGTGCTGTTTTTGTATACCACCGCCACCACCAGCACCCCTTCGATGTTCCAGTTTTCCTGAGCGGACGGATTTAGTTTCATGAAAAAAATAAAAGCGTGTTTTCAGACAAAAGTGAAAACACGCTTTTATTGGCGTTATGGTCAATAGGGGATGATGGACCAGGTGTGGACGGCAGACAGATCGGCAAAGAGACGCAAATTGGGCGGATAGAAGGTGAACAGCAAAATGGATACACCCAGCGCAATGGCCAACACAGGCAGCAATTTCCCCATTTGCAGGTCATCCCGTGCATGTAAAAAGCAGGAGAGGGCGAATCCAACCCCCATTGACAACACATAAAGAGACAGATCAAAAGAAAGCGCGTCCCGGCAAAGGATTATGTGATAAATATAACCACAGACCGTTTGGAACAGAGAAATAAGCAGTAAAGTGGTCAGGTGGATGCGCCAGGCGTGTGATCCCTCCCTGCGGGCCAGGAAGAAGGCAACCAATAAATACGACCAGTAAACAAGTTTGATATGCTCCCAGATGCTTTCCCGGACAGGCGAGAACAATGCGGTTAGCGGATTGGGAAAAAAGCTGTAAAGAAAATGGAGCCCAATCCCCAAAAGTGTAGCCAGTAGGAATGCGACCATATATTTTCGTGGCACCATAGAATACTCCCTCCTTTGTTCCTAGCATATGTCATGTCCATGAGGAAGTATGCCCAAAGGAAAAGAGGACGCCAAAATTTTGGCGTCCTCTTTTGGATTCATTTGGATTAGTTTTGCGCGATGGGGTGATCACTGGCCTTGTGAATTAAGACGGAAATGGGCTTATACACAACCAAGGTAATGAGAGCGTTGATGCCCGCTTTGGCCAGATTAAACGGCAAAATGATCGGCAGAAGCATACCCTTTACCACATCAACCGGAGTCCCCAGAAAGAGGGGGGTGACGACCAGGTTTGCGCCCAGCATAATCAGCGTCATAGCCAACGCGCCGCAAATGAGCGCCAGCAGCGCGCCCAAAAAGGTGCGCTTCCAGCGATAGATGCAGCCTGCTACGATGACAAAGGTGCCTGTCGCCACAATATGCATGATGATGCCATATATGCCGCTTTTGGCGCTGACGGTGAGTCCCTGGATGACAGCTGCGACGATGGTAATCAAAAGACCGGAAACAGGGCCAAAGGCAAATGTACCGATTAAGATCGAGATGTCAGCAGGATCGTATTCCAGAAAATCCACACCGGGGATTAAGGGAAAGCGGACTAAGTAGACCAGGATCACAGAAACGGCAATGAGCATGGCCATGACTGTGAGTTTGCGGGTTTGGTATTTCATTCGTATTCCTCCTCAAAAAATAACACCTGAAAAGCGATGCCTTTCAGGTGTTTTGTTCATTCACTGCTGCACAAAATAACAGAGAACAGAATGTTCTGCTCCTCTTCATCTTCTTCCATCCAGACTGTGACTGTCGGCACTGGAATTTCACCAGTTCTGCAAAACGCTCGCGGGCTATACCGCCGGTAGGGACTTGCACCCTGCCCTGAAGACACGATATTCACTTATAACCGATCTTTATTATAGCGCATTTTGTCTAAAAAGCAAGAGAAAAGAGAGAAAATGATAAAAAATTTTTGGCTAGAACGAGAAGAGATTCCAGATGCAACATAGAATCTCTGTATGGTTAGCCAAAGGTTGTAGATCTGTATATTTTTCTTGTATAAATGTGCCGCATTTGGTATAATAAAATGTAAATGGAAAAGAGCGAAACCGGAGGATGGGGCATGAAATTTGAACGATGGAACATTGCCGCCCATGCCCCAGCGGTAGAAAAAATGTTGCGGGCGTCTGGCATGCCGCCATTGGCGGTGGCTGTGCTCGCCTCCCGGGGCATTCAAACCGTGGAACAGGCGAGGGCGTTTTTAGACGATGGGATGCATTTACTGCAAGACCCATTTGCGCTGCAAGATATGGAGCGTGCGGTGGCGCGCATTGAATCGGCCATTTCAGCCGGTGAACAGATCGCGGTTTACGGCGATTATGACGTGGACGGCGTAACCGCCACTTGCGTGATGGTGGGTTGCCTGCGCAGTTTGGGCGCTGCCTGTTCTTATTATATTCCGGACCGGCTGGAAGAAGGGTACGGCTTAAACCAAGAGGCCATCGCATTGTTGGCAGGCCAGGGGATCCAGCTTTTGATTACCGTTGATTGCGGAATCACCGCTGTGGAAGAGGTGCAGTTTGCCAAAACGCTTGGGATGGACATTGTTGTGACAGACCATCATGAATGCAAAGATGTACTGCCCGAGGCCCAGGCAGTGGTGAACCCACACCGGAAGGATTGCACATACCCTTTTCCACATTTGGCGGGGGTTGGTGTGGCGCTCAAGTTGGCTTTGGCGCTGAC
>JAQWCP010000180.1 GCA_028705905.1 Oscillospiraceae bacterium | reverse complement strand
TTTATCTTTTTAGACACATCACTTGTGTGAAAGCACAGATGATGTGTCTTTTTTATGACACACAACTGCGCGGGGAGCGCCTGTGCGAAGCGTGAAAAGCACCTTCCCGATTGCGGGGCGAGAACGATAAGGCCAACCATCTGATGCGCGGTTCCATTCGTCATTGCCGCCTGAATTGCCATAATTAACTTTGCAGAGAAAGTCCATTCCTGTGAGCCGCGACAAAGGAAAAGCCTCCCCAAAAGGGGAGGCAAATGTCATTTTTTCTATACTCTAATGTTTTTTCAATCTCTGTATAGTTTCATTTACTAATTTTTCACTTTAACTATTTGGTGCTATATGGGGTGTTATTCATTTCGGGTGAAATGGCAATTCCCATGGTTAAGCTATTCTTATATTCAAATAAAGACAGTTCAAATGCTACTGCTCCCGACGCTGTATCACAGAACTGATAACGAATGAAAGATGGGCTCTCAAGTGTTTCTTCATTGTTTATCGTAAATTCTGATCCAATATATTTATAGTAATCAACAAAGTTGTCGGAAGACATAGGCGAGTAAAAATAAGAATCCAGTGCTTGATCAGCATCATGGGGATGAAGCCCAACAAGTTCAACACCACTGTAAATCAAACTGGGTTTTACAAATAGCGCACCATCAATGTCAAAACACCATCCATAAATAATATCTATATTTTCCTGTACAGAAGAGTCAAATGGCAAAGCTGCTTCTAATCTGGCAATAGCATCCTTAGGTTTTTTGTTCAGCATTATTTCATTTGATTCTTTTTTTGCCAGTTCAACAAAAGTTTTTTCTGCATCTTCAAGTGTTTCAATATTTTCCACTTCTTTTTGTTGTTTTTCATTTAGGGCATCGTAAGCAAGCTTGAAAGACTGCCGGGATACGGAAGCGGCAAAGCCTTATTAGCGCGGCACAAAAATCCAAAGGTAAAAGGCATGGCGTTTTGATTAGAACCAAGAAAAATGGACATTGAATAAAAAGGCCTCCAATCGTAAGATAGAAGTACGATTGGAGGTCTTTTATATGTCAGGGAAAAAAGGGATATCACATTATCCGGATAGCTTGAAAGAACAAATCCGGAAAGAATACGAAGCAGGTGCCAGCATAAAAGGATTAGGACAAAAATATGGCATTAGCAGATGGTCAATTCACTGTTGGTGTGGACGAAGCGAAAAGGTAAATCTGCGCCAAGCTACGCCGCTGCCTAAAGGTCGGCCAAAGATTAAACCAGATACACAAGATCAAATCATCAACCGATTAAAAATGGAAAATGAGTTATTGCGAAATTTTCTGTCAGTCGTTGGAAGAAGGTGAAGCCGAGTCTAAAATATCGTTTAATTGAGCAATGTGCCGGGAAGTATCCTGTTCAGGTAATGTGTAAATTCTATGGTGTTTCTCGTAGTGGATACTATCGTTACCTACAGCACAAAAATATTCCGGCTAAAGATGCACTACTTGCAAATCTAATTGCAGAGTGCCAAAGCGTTAGAGGGAAGATACACGGTTACCGTTACATCCAGCTGTGGTTAGAAAAGAATAAGGGTGTTTACCGTAATCCTAAGACAGTGCTGCACATTATGCGCAAGTATGGTTTGCTCAGTGAGGTTCGGTGCAAACGATGGCAGAACTGTGGACAAGCCATCCATCGTTACGCTAATATACTTAACCGCAATTTTAAAGCGCAATATCCTAACCAAAAATGGGTGACCGATATTTCATATATTCCAACATCACAAGGATTTCTATACCTGTCTGTTATTCGAGATCTTTTTGATAACAGCATTGTTGCTTATAAAACCAGTAGACAGCAGACCGTTAATCTCGTGTTGGACACTGTTCGTGCCGCCTTACAAAAAGAAGTGGTCGCCGGGAAGTTACAGCTTCACAGCGACCAAGGGTTTCAATACACCTCACAAGCATATTTTAACCTAACTCAAGAATATGGCATTACGCCCTCTATGTCAAGACGCGGAAACCCTTACGACAATGCTCTGGCTGAAAATTTCTTCTCTATGCTTAAGATGGAGTGTATCTCGAGGCAAAAAATTCAGTCCTTTGAGCAAGCGCAGCAACTGATCGAGGATTACATTCATTTCTACAATTTTGAACGTTACCAACTAAAATACCGTCTGACTCCATTTCAAAAACGGAGCCAGACGGCTTAAGACTTAGATATTCTACGATTGGGCTTTCTTTTTTCTGTCTATTTTCTCTGGGGCGGTTCATTTGCGCTGTGCCTTTTTGTTATACCTGCACAATCCTCCGTCGAGTTTACTGTGCTTTTTCATTTGTCAAGCATATTTTTTTGCGTGCAGGCATCGTTTCCCCGCCTTCTCGCAAAACATTTTTAGCATAATTACACTTTTATTTGCCGAATTGCCCCAGTTATGTGTATCTTTTTGCCTTTTTATTTCACGCTTATTACAAAAATGTCCACTGTGCCCATTTTTTAGAAAAAGTGTACAAAACGCATCCCCCTACCTTCTGCACTCCTGTCAATAGACCAAATTCAACCAAAATGCTATACTTAGGTCAACAAATGAGGAAGGGAGGTACACCAAATGTTTCGTAAGAATGATCGCAACACCACGGACAAGCGCAACGTCGATCGCACCAACTATATGGTAGCTTGCGTTTTGGCCAACCAGTTCGTCACCAAGAGCTTCTAAGAAAGCCTTAAGCTGACGAGCGAACAACACCAAAGCGGGCGGTAGGCCCGTAATGTTTGATTCCACCTGCGGCATACGCCGTTTTATATAGGATGGAACGATCGAGACTCTCGTCTCCCACGTTCTATATAGCGTCTCCGGTAAAAAAAGCCGGCGGCGAACCGGGGAGATCGACCCCGGAATCCATGCACGCCACCCCCTTGGCCGTGCAGGATCAGTGGAAAGCATGGCTTCGAGCCGTGCGCGGGGGGCTGAGTGCCTGACAGCCCCTCAAGATGGAACCGCGATGCGGTTCCATTTTTTTATCCACAAAATGCAGTTTTATTTTTCTAATCCTGCATATTTGCGTTGCAATGCCGCGGTTATTCCTTTATAATAAGGTTATTGTGGTTCTTAGAACCCGGCGCGCTTGCGCGTCAGCCCATTTTGAAAGGATGACATTTCATGAAGATCCTCTCTCCGGTAATGGACGAAGTAATCGCCCGCAACCCCAACGAACCCGAATTTCACCAGGCGGTGCGCGAGGTTTTGGAAACCCTGGAGCCCGTGGCCGAGAAAAACCCCCAGTGGGTGGAGCACGGCATTTTTGACCGCATTGTCGAGCCCGAGCGCCAGATCATGTTCCGCGTGTCCTGGGTGGATGACCAGGGCAAAGTTCGCGTAAACCGCGGCTTCCGCGTGCAGTTCAACAGCGCCATCGGCCCCTACAAGGGCGGCTTGCGCCTGCATCCTTCGGTCAACCTGGGCATCATTAAGTTTTTAGGCTTTGAGCAGACGTTCAAGAACTCTCTCACCGGCCTGCCCATGGGCGGCGGCAAGGGCGGCAGCGATTTCAACCCCAAGGGCAAGTCCGAGGGCGAGATCATGCGTTTTTGCCAGAGCTTTATGCTGGAGCTGCAGCGCCACATCGGTGAAAACACCGACGTGCCCGCCGGCGACATCGGCGTGGGCGCGCGCGAGATCGGCTATATGTACGGCATGTACCGCAAGGTGCGCAACGACTTTACCGGCGTTCTGACCGGCAAGGGCCTCACCTGGGGCGGCTCTCTGGCTCGCACGCAGGCCACCGGTTACGGCCTGTGCTACTTCATGGATGAAGCGATGACCCACATTGTGGGCAAGTCCTTCTCCGGCTCCACCGTGGTCATCTCCGGCTCGGGCAACGTGGCCATTTACGCCACCGAAAAGGCTCAGCAGCTGGGCGCCAAGGTGGTCGCGCTGAGCGATTCCAACGGCTATATTTATGACGCCGACGGCATCAAGCTGGACACCGTCAAGCGCATCAAGGAAGTGGAACGCGGGCGCATTAAGGAATATGTGAAGGATCACCCCAACGCCATTTACACCGAAGGCTGCGCGGGCATCTGGAACATCAAGTGCGACATCGCGCTGCCCTGCGCCACGCAGAACGAGCTGAACGGCGACGCCGCCAAGGCTCTGCTGGCCAACGGCTGCTGGGCCGTGGGCGAGGGCGCCAATATGCCCTCCACCCCCGAAGCCGTGGAAGCCTTCCTGCAGGCGGGCATCGTGTTCGCCCCGGCCAAGGCTGCCAACGCCGGCGGCGTGGCCACCTCCGGTCTGGAGATGTGCCAGAACAGCGAGCGTCGCTCCTGGACCTTTGAAGAGGTTGACGGCATGCTCAAGAACATCATGGTCAACATCTACAAGAACGCCAGCGCGGCCGCCGAAGAATACGGCGA
>JAQWCP010000179.1 GCA_028705905.1 Oscillospiraceae bacterium | reverse complement strand
ATGCCACAAACAAGAAGTGGTTCCATGTTGGATGTAATCATCCATGGAATTCAAGGAGGTGTTTTGAGCCAAATCATCCAAGCAACGCTTGAAGAAATGCCTCTCTTCTAGTTTTAAATTGAACATTCGTTTGTTCCTTCCACTTATTTGAATTATGTAGTCTCCAGAAAACCAAAAGTCTCCTATCCTTTCATAACACTTGCGCCATTATATCATAGTTTTAAGGTTTTGACACAATATTTTTCCATCAATCCAAAAACAAGGTTCCAGTTATTTTAACTGGAACCTTGTTCCTTTTTTATAGAGCAATCAGATGCCCTGGCCCGTTTGTGTGCGAATGCGCACATCACCCTGTATTGCACCATTCAGTAAATTCAAAAATTTCTCACGATCGTCTGGTAATGTTCCTTTCAACGGGAGATAGTTAGATGCATGATTGCTGGTGAAATGCACACCAGGTACATTGATTCCTTCCACCAACATTTTTGTTTCCACCAATGCTTCTTCCGGAGACATTGTTTGAAACTTACCTTCCTGAATATCACGGTACAACTTGGTACCCGGCTCGGGATTATATGTCATAGCAGAAATATGTTGCGGCTTCATTTCATTGAGCATTGCAATGGTGTTGGGGATGCAGTCTGTTTTGCTCTCGCCTGCTCCTGCAAGACCTAGTAAAATAATGGTCCAAAGATCTATCCCGGCCTCTACCAGCATCTTCCCGGATTTTAGCATTTGCTCCGCATTGACCCCTTTGTTGATGGCTTTCAGCAAGGCGTCATCGCCTGTCTCCACACCCAAATAAGCTCTTCCGAGTCCAGCTTCCCGCAACTGCTTCAACTCTTCCGGGGTTTTCCCCAGTGTGCCGTTAGGGCTTGCATAAATGGTCACTCGCTCGATCATGGGGAAGTTCTCATATAATTTATGCAAGATTTGGAGCAAGTCTTCGGTGGGCATTGCGATGGCATCGCCATCACAGATGAATACCCTGGTTAACTCCCCGTAATAGGCTTTTGCCATATCGATGTCTTCCAGAATATCCTCCAGCGGACGGACTCTGTACTTTTTCCCTTTATACATGCCACAGAATGTGCATGCATTATGAGAACATCCAATGGTTGCTTGCAGCAGATAGCTTCTCCATTCTCCGGGTGGTCTGTAAATGTCACCTTCATATCGCATGATACTGTTCCTCCAAAATTTTTTGCACCACTGTGCAGAATGTATCCATTTCTTCTTCTGTGCCGACGGTAACACGCAAGTGGTTGTCAATCCGCGGCTTATCAAAGTACCTTACCAGAATACCACATTCCCGCAAAAAAGTAAACAGCTCTCTTGCTGGTGCCTTGTCGTGACTGATGAACAAAAAATTCGCTGTAGATTCGGTAACGCAGAACCCTAATTTTTTCAAACGAACTGCTGTGCGGTTACGGATCAAAGAGACCTTTGCAACCATCGCTCGAAAATAGGCGTCATCCCGAATAGCAGCCTCTCCGCCCACCAACGCCAAACGGTCTAAAGTATAAGAATTAAACGAATTCTTAACGTAATTGAGCGCTTCAATCAAATTTGGATGCCCCAGTGCATATCCAACCCGCAATCCTGCAAGCGAGCGGGATTTAGACATGGTTTTCACCACAATTAAATTGGGGTAGCTATCGATGAGCGAAACGGCGGAATCGCCGCCAAAATCCACATATGCCTCATCCACCAGAACAACACCATTGGGATTCCCCTCTAAAATCATACGGATTTTACATACGGGAATCGCTTTTCCCGTGGGAGCATTTGGATTGGCCAATACCACACCTTTAAAATCACCACAAAACGCTTGTACCGGAACAGAAAGGTAATGATCCAGTGGAATGGTTCGGTAAGGAATATCAAAAAACTGGCAATAAACCTGGTAAAAGGTATACGTAATATCCGGAAATACAATAGGCTCTCCAGGACTAAAAAATGCTTGAAAGCAAAAAGCCAATATTTCATCCGAACCGTTGCCTAAGAAGACCTGATCGGTGGAAAGTCCATAATATCCCCCAATTGTCTCACGCAAACGGCTTCCATCCGGATCTGGGTACATCCGAAGGTCTTGATTTGTGGCCGCCCGAATGGCTTCCAAGACTTTCGGAGAGGGTGGATATGGATTTTCGTTGGTATTTAATTTGATCAGCTTGCTCTTTGGCTGTTCCCCTGGCACGTAAGGGGTGAGATTTTGTATGCGGCTACTCCAAAACTGTTTGATAAGAATCGCTCCTTTCGCATCCAGGGTACCGGCCATTGCCCTTCGCCCCATCCGTGTGCTGTGTCAGTTTTGCTTTTCTGGTCGTTGAATTTTCATGATTCGCTTTTCTATTGTATTGCGTGGCACCATAATTTCGTGTGCACAACCGAAACATTTCAATTTAAAATCCATGCCGACACGCAGTACGTAAAACCGCGTCTCTCCGCATGGGTGTTTTTTTTTCATCCACAAAATATCGCCAACTTGAACATCCATATTGAACACCTTCTTCTTCCCTTTCTGCAATTGACGCGCAATTTCTTGTACGACAGCGCATATATACAAAGTAGGTCTTTTCGGAAACCAAGCGGGATTGAAATCTATGCCAAAATATAATGCGTCTGATGCAGAAGAGGGAACGCCTCTCCCCTCTCTGCTGGATGGAATTGCAAGGAGGAAGTTTATGAAGCGCTATTTGCCAGAGGGAATGTATTTGCAAAGCACCCGAAACCAGCTCTATCTCGCTTCCCGTGCCGGGCTACAGGCAGCAATGGAAACACATCAAATTCTGGAAGCACGTGTCATGCGTTGTGATGCCGCCCATAACCTATGGGTCGATCTGGGAGGTGTGCCAGGAAGGATTCCCAGAGAGGAAGTTGCACTTGGCATTGAAGAGGGAACAACGCGTGAAATTGCCATTTTATCTCGGGTTGGTCGTCCTGTTTCATTTCAAATTGAAGAAATCCAAGGCGGGGAACATCCTGTTGCAGTGCTATCTCGCAGAAAGGCGCAAAAAAGCGCCCTTTCCTATTTTATAGAGACCCTAACACCTGGTCAGATTATTCCTGCGGTTGTCACACATATAGAGCCATTTGGCGTTTTTGTAGACATAGGAAACGGAATTGTCTCTATGATCCGAATCGAACAAATTTCAATTTCCCGTATTTCTCATCCCAGAGAACGCTTCACGCATGGTGACCGTATTTATGCTGTTGTCACTGATGTGGATAAAGTGAATGGCAGAGTTTTTCTCTCTCATCGAGAACTGTTGGGTACCTGGGCAGAAAACGCTGCACAATTTTCCCAAGGCGAAACCGTTTCCGGCATCGTGCAAGGGGTGCGCGAATATGGTAGCTTTATTGAGTTAACACCAAATCTTTCAGGACTTGCAGAGCCATCTCCTCATTTATCTGATGGAGATCACGTTTCGGTCTATATCAAGTCCATTTCCTATGAGCAGTATAAGATCAAACTGCTCATTATCGACCACGTACCGCCCTTTGAGCGACGCCGTCCACTGCAGTATTTTATGACAGACGGTTCCCTACTACACTGGATGTATCGCCCCGCCCTTGGGAACCGCCCAGCAATTGAAACAATCTTTCAAAAAGCAGAAGAACAAGTGCCTGTTACTCTGCCTCCCCTTTGATGTTCTCCCAATAAGCCTGGCTCGCTCTTTCCGTCTTGTTGTCGCCAAATGCATAATATTTCGTTCCTACCAGCCGATCCGGAAGATATTGCTGTTTCACGTAATGATGCGGAAAGTTGTGGGCGTATTGATATGTCAAGCCTCTGCCCAGTTTCTGCGCGCCAGTATAATGAGCATCTTTCAGATGGGCGGGAACATCGCCGCCTTTTCCGTGTCTCACATCAGACAGTGCGGCGTCAATCGCCAGAATACCAGAATTGGATTTGGGCGCGGTAGCAAGCAAAATCACTGCATCTGCCAGCGGGATGCGCGCCTCTGGAAGCCCCAGCTGATTGGCTGCGTCCACGCAGGCTTTTACAATCGGTATCGCCTGCGGGTACGCCAAGCCAACATCCTCTGCCGCCGCCACAAGAAGGCGGCGGCAAGGGGAAATCAAATCCCCCGCATCCAGCAGCCGCGCTAAATAATGGAGGGCCGCGTCCGGATCGGAGCCCCGAATGGATTTTTGAAACGCAGATAGAATATCATAATGCGCATCACCATCTTTATCATATCGCATGGCGGAACGTTGTGCCACCAGCGTGGCATCCGAAAGCGTCAAACGTACGTCCCCACTCCCAACGGGCGCAGCTGCATACAGCAATTCCAGCGCGTTGATTGCTTTCCGCACATCGCCGCCGCAGGCATGAGACAAATGCTCTAAAACGCCGTCCTCCAATACAATGTTCCGTTTCCACTTTTCCTCCAAAAACC
>JAQWCP010000178.1 GCA_028705905.1 Oscillospiraceae bacterium | reverse complement strand
TTTTCTTGGTGGCGCAGAAGGACGTGTTGACGGAAGAACCGACAGTGGATGATTTATATCAGGTGGGTACCATTTCCAGGTTCCGTCAGATTCTGCGCCTGCCCGGCGACACCGTACGCGTCATGGTGGAAGGAGCGTCCAGAGGACGGTTAAAAGAAGTGCTGCGCAGCGAGCCATCCTTTTACTGCGAGGTGGAAGAGTATCCGACTCCGGAACCGGTGAAACCTACGCTGCGGGTGGAGGCGCTTATCCGGCGCTGTTATGAAATTTTTGAGCGGTATACGGAACTAGCACCGAAAATGACACCGGATGTGTTGCTCAACGTACTGTCATCCACAGACCCAGGCTATATTGCCGACTATATTGCACAAAACATCTCCATGCGGAGTGAAGATAAACAGAGTATTTTAGAAGAATTGCGTCCTGTGCGTCGTTTGGAGCGGATGAGCCAGATTTTGGCACGGGAAAGCGAAGTGCTCCAGCTGGAACAAGATATGCAGACAAAGGTGCGTGACCAGCTGGGAAAAAACCAGAGAGATTATATTTTGCGGGAGCAGATGAAAGTCATCCGTTCCGAGCTGGGCGAAGAGGACTTTTCCGGTGAGCGGGAAGAATATGAGGCCAAGATTGCGGAGGCAAAGCTGCCCAAAGCGGTGGAAGAAAAGCTGCGAAAGGAATTGACGCGGCTGACAAAACAGCCGCCTGGTTCAGCGGAGTCTTCTGTTTTGCGCAATTATCTGGATGTCTGCTTGGAATTACCGTGGAACAAGCAGACGAAGGAGCGGCTGGATGTGGAAGCTGCCCGGAAACGGCTGGACAAAGACCACTTTGGCCTGACTAAGGTAAAAGAGCGGATATTAGAGTTTTTGGCGGTCAAACAATTGGCTCCTGAACTGAAAGGGCAGATCATCTGCCTGGTCGGCCCGCCGGGCGTGGGCAAGACATCTATTGCCATGTCTATCGCCAGCGCCCTCAACCGGAAGCTGGCCCGCCTGTCGCTGGGGGGCGTGCGGGACGAAGCGGACATCCGCGGCCACCGCAAGACATATGTGGGCGCCATGCCAGGACGCATCATCGCTGCAATTCAGCAGGCGGGGTCCAAAAACCCGCTGCTGTTGCTAGACGAAATTGACAAACTGGGAAGCGACTACCGGGGCGATCCTTCCGCGGCACTGCTGGAGGTGCTGGATGTGGAACAGAACGCTACGTTCCGGGATCATTTTCTGGAATTGCCGTTTGATTTGTCGGATGTGTTATTTATCACAACAGCCAACACCACGTCCACCATCCCGCGTCCACTGCTGGACCGGATGGAGGTGATTGAACTGGGCAGCTATACGGACGAAGAGAAACTGCAAATTGCCAAAAACCACTTGCTGCCAAAACAGATGAAACGTCATGGCCTGCGGCGCAATCAGCTGCGGTTTACAGATGATGCCATTCGAGAGGTCATCGTGGGGTATACCAGAGAGTCTGGCGTACGGGTTCTGGAACGAGAGCTGGCCGCCGTCTGCCGAAAAGCCGCCATGAAGATCGTGGCCCAAGAGATCAAAGTCATTGCCGTGACAGGGGATAATGTGGATACGTTTTTAGGTGTGCGCAAGTATCATCCGGAGCATATGGAAAAAACAGAACAAATCGGAGTGGTTAACGGACTTGCCTGGACTTCTGTGGGCGGCGAGCTACTGGAAGTAGAGGTCAATGTAGTGGATGGCACTGGGAAAGTAGAACTTACCGGTAATTTGGGCAATGTCATGAAAGAATCGGCCCAAGCGGCCCTCTCTTATATCAGGAGCCGCACCAAAGAGCTGAATATTCCGGCGGATTTTTATAAAGAAAAAGACATTCACGTTCACTTCCCGGAAGGCGCCGTACCGAAAGACGGTCCTTCCGCTGGCATCACCATTACAACGGCAATGGTTTCGGCGCTCACCGGCACGCCGGTGCGGCGGAACATTGCCATGACAGGAGAGGTGACGTTGCGGGGTCGGGTTTTGCCCATCGGCGGTTTGAAGGAAAAGACCATGGCTGCGTTGCGCCGTGGGATGAAAACGGTGATTCTGCCGGCGGATAATGCACCGGACCTGGAGGAGATTGACCAGACAGTGCGAAGAGCGTTGCAATTTGTGACGGTGGAGCATGTAGACGCTGTTCTGGCAGAGGCACTTCATCTGGCTGTTGCGCCGGAGGCCCAGGAGGAACCTGAGACGGCGATGCCCATTCCCAATGGGGAAGCTAGCGGCAGTGCTGTTGCATTGACACAATAATAAGGATTACAAATAGGAGCGTTCCGGCCGCTGTGGGCTATTGATCCCACCGCGGTCGGAACGCAGGGTGTTTTCATATGAATTTACAAAAGACAGAATTTATTCGCTCTGCCGTCAGAGCATCAGATTTCCCAAGGGATGGATTGCCCCAGGTGGTCTTTTCCGGGCGGTCCAATGTGGGGAAATCGTCGGTTATCAACCGAATTTTAAACCGGAAGAATTTTGCGCGGGTGGGCAATTCGCCAGGGAAAACGGTTCACATCAATTTCTTTGCTGTGGATGAAACGTTTTACTTAGTGGATCTGCCCGGGTATGGGTATGCCAAGGTATCAAAGACGGAACGAGACCGTTGGGGCCGGCTGATAGAGACGTATTTTACCAACGAAGGGCTGCTTTCTTTTGGTGTGATGATTGTAGACGCCCGCCACAAACCAACGGCAGACGACTGCACCATGGCTTCCTGGTTCCAAGAGAGCGGGTGCCCGTATGTGGTGGTGGCCAATAAAGCGGATAAGCTGAAGCGGAGCGAGCGGGAGCCGAATGTGCAACGGATCATCGAAATACTGGCGATTCCCGGCGAGGTACCGGTGATCTTATTTTCCGCTACCACGGGAGAAGGCAAGGAGGAACTGCTACACCTGATTTTTGATCATGTGGAGGAAAGCCGATGAAATACGTTCGTGTTTTAAGAGAGGGCGTGCCGGTTTGGGGTGTGCTGAAAGACCATCAAATTCGCACGCTGGAAGATGCGCCGTTTGAGCGTCTTTCCTTTGACGGGAAGAGCATGCCCCTTGCAGAGGCTACGTTGCTGGCGCCCTGTGCGCCCACGAAGATTGTCTGTGTGGGGAAAAATTATTATGACCATGCCATGGAGTTGGGCAGTGACGTGCCAAAACAGCCCATTTTGTTTTTGAAAGGCGTCAATACGGTCAACCACCCGGACGGTACCGTGACAGCACCGGATTTTGTTGGGCGGCTGGATTATGAAGGGGAATTGGCCTTTGTGGTGCGCAAGCGTGCCAAGAACGTGCCACCGGAAGAGGCGGCGGCGTATATTTTGGGGTATACCTGCCTCAACGATGTGACAGCCCGAGACATTCAGACGGAAGACGGGCAGTGGACCCGCTCCAAAAGTATGGATGGGTTTGCACCCATCGGCCCTGTCGTAACGGATGAAGTGGACCCGTCGGATTTGAAATTGGAGACCCGATGTAATGGCGTGGTGAAGCAGTCTTCCCGCACGTCTATGATGATGCACACGGTGCCACAACTTTTGGCATTTATCACCGCTTCTATGACATTGGAGCCTGGAGACGTAGTGGCGACAGGGACGCCGGCGGGCATTGGCCCAATGGCTTCCGGGGATGTGGTGGAAGTGGAAATTGAGCAGGTGGGTATACTGCGCACCATAGTGGAGTAGCCATATGTCATTTTGGAATATGTTTGACTGGGGACAGGTGCTGGATTGGGTGCTCCGGGCCGCTGCCGTTCTCATTTGCATTATGGTCCACGAGGTAAGCCATGGCGCTGCGGCCCTCTGCTTGGGGGATCCCACGGCAAAGAGCCAGCACAGGCTTTCTCTCAACCCGCTGCGTCATCTCGATCCGTTCGGAATGCTGATGATGTTGTTTTTGGGATTCGGTTGGGCAAAGCCGGTGCCGGTGGATATGCGGTATTTCAAGCATCCAAAAAGTGGGATGGCGCTGACGGCACTGGCCGGGCCTGCTTCCAACTTTGTGCTGGCGTTTCTGATGCTCTTTGTTTCCGGGCTGCTGTTACAGTTGCAGCTGACCAGCTTTTTGGCGCAGCTGATCAGTTTTCTCCTTCAGGTCGCCATTTTGAGCATCGGTCTTGGCATCTTCAATCTGATCCCATTCCCGCCACTGGACGGATTTAAAATTATCTCGGCGTTTCTGCCGGATCGGATCTATTATACAGTCATGGGGTACGAGCGTTATGGAATTCTGGTACTCATTGCTGTATTTTGGCTGGGGGGTGGCGGCCGATTTTTATCGGTGACCCTTACTGCGGCACTGCGTTTTCTTTGCACCATATCGGGCTTTCCCTATGCCCTGCTTGCATAAATGAAGTGACATGAACCATGAGATAACCTTTGTTTTTAAAATGGTTTTCAGGAGGTGGCGGATTGGATACCCCCGTATT
>JAQWCP010000177.1 GCA_028705905.1 Oscillospiraceae bacterium | reverse complement strand
TATGGTGAGGTTCAGTTCTTTGAGGGAGCAGAGCATCCCGTTGGAGGCGACGCCCCGCAACACCCCTTTTTTGATCCGCACACCGTCAGGCAACAGAGCACCATCCAGCGCCACAGGGACCATGTCCCCCGCCCGCACATTTTGT
The DNA here is from genome assembly GCA_028705905.1 of Oscillospiraceae bacterium. Lineage (GTDB taxonomy): Bacteria > Bacillota > Clostridia > Oscillospirales > Oscillospiraceae > RGIG529. Next base: position 4,288 of record JAQWCP010000177.1, on the reverse strand, counting down.
GCGCCGGTGACGATGGTGATGGGTGCCTGTTGTCCCACGTCCACGCTGCAAACGAAAAGGTGATCAGAGTTTTCATGCTTTTGAATGTCCAACACTTTGCCCACAACCACATTTTGGATGTCCGCGCCTAAATCCTCGATGGTCTCCACCTTCGACCCGGTGAGGGTCATTACGTCGGCATATTCTTTATCCGACACAGTATCAATATCTATAAATTCAGAGAGCCATTTTCGTGAAAGTTTCATGCCCTATCCTCCTAAAACTGGCTTAAGAACCGGATGTCATTTTCATAGATCAGCCGCAAGTCACTGATGGAAAACCGGCGCATGGTCATGCGCTCTACGCCGATGCCGAAGGCAAAACCGCTGTAAACATTTGTATCAATGCCGCAGCCTTCCAGCACCTTGGGATGTACCATCCCGGCGCCCAGCAGTTCGATCCAGCCTTCGCCCTTGCAAACCCGGCAGCCGCTTCCTTGGCATTCAAAACATTGCACGTCCACTTCACAAGAAGGCTCTGTGAAGGGGAAATGATGGGGCCGGAACCGGATTTTTGTACCAGAACCATACAGCCGCTGCACAAGAATTTCCAAAGTGCCCTTCAGATCCGCCATGGTGATCCCCTCGTCCACCACCAGACCTTCAATTTGATGGAACATGGGGGAATGGGTGGCATCCACCTCGTCTTTTCGGTAGACACGGCCGGGCGAGATGATGCGAATGGGCAGCGGCTGGTTTTCCATCACGCGAATTTGGACGGGGGATGTCTGCGTACGCAGCACGATGGAGCCGTCCTCTGACAGATAAAAAGTGTCTTGCCAGTCTCTGGCCGGGTGGCCTTCCGGCGTATTCAACTTCGTGAAGTTATAGTCGGCCAGCTCCACCTCAGGGCCTTCCGCAATCTGAAACCCCATTCCGATGAAAATATCTTCTGCCTCTTCCAGCACAATGGACATGGGGTGGCGATGCCCAACCTGTATGGGGGTGCCGGGAATGGTGACATCGATCACTTCAGAGGCAAGCCGCGCCTCCAGGGCGGCTTGCTCCAAGCGCTCCGACTGGCGGGCAATGGCTTCCGTCAGCACTTCCCGCACGGCATTGGCAAGCTGGCCAATGATGGGGCGTTCTTCCTCGGAGAGCTTACCCATTTGTTTTAAAACGGCAGTAAGGTCACCCTTTTTTCCCAGATATCTGACACGCAGCGCCTCTAGGTCAGACGAGATATTTGCCGACTGTATGGTTTCCAGCGCCGCTTTTTGGATATCCTCCAATTGTTTTCGCATGTATGACACTCCTTATTCGAAATAAAAAAGCCTTCCTCCCATAAATCAATAGGGACGAAAGGCCAACCTTCCGCGGTACCACCCACGGTTCACATTGCAAAGGCAATGCGCACTTCAAAACCCGATAACGGGGGCAATCCGTTGCGCCTACTTTCTTGTTCAACGCAAAGCTCCCGGGTGAACCGGGCGGCACTGCTTTCAATAAGCTCTCAGCCAATGGCTTATCTTCTCTGGCGAAGCATAGAGTCCGCTCTTTTCCCGTTCATTACTATAGTATCATATATTGGCCAATTATAGCGCAAAATATAAAATGTTGCAAGACAAAAATTGACGAATGTTACTTTCTTTTCTATAATAGAGGTAAAAAACAAGGCTGAGGTGTTTGAAATGAAATTGCTGTCCGCTGCGCAGATGAAGGAATTGGACCGAAAAGCCATTGATGAAATGGGGGTTTCCTCCACGGAGTTGATGGGAACGGCGGCGCGACAGGTGTGCTTGGCGGCGTGCGCCTGCCTGGAAACCACGGAAGGGGCGACGGCGGCCGTTTTTTGCGGCCCAGGCAATAATGGGGGAGACGGCATCGCTGCTGCCCGGTTTTTAACCGAGCAGGGTATTTTGACCCGTGCGTTGTTGGTGGGGGATCGGGAGAAAATGACGGCCGACACAAAAGAGATGGAGCGGCGCCTGGAAGCTGCCGGGGGGGAACTGGAACCCTTCTCGCCGGAGAATGTCAGTCAGAAGGCGTTTTGCCAAACCGCCGGTGTCATAATCGATGCCATCTTCGGCATTGGCCTGCGGGCGGCACCGAAGGGGGATGCGGAGGTGGCCATTGACTGGATCAACCAGAGTGGCGCACCGGTGGTTGCCGCGGACGTCCCCAGCGGCGTGTTGGCGGATACGGGGCAGGTGCCGGGCAAGGCGGTTCGCGCCAGCCGGACGGTGACATTTACCCTGCCCAAGCCCGGGCTCTATACCGGGGAAGGCAGTCTTTTCTGTGGCGTGCTGCAGATTGCCAATATCGGCATCCCCAAAGAATTGGTGGAGGCGGCCGAGTGCCAGACCTTTGCTTTGACGGAACAGGAGGTGCGCACTCATTTGCCAAAGCGCAAGAAGGACGGGCACAAGGGCGATTTTGGCAAAGTGGGGATTGTGGCAGGAAGTGTGGGCTATACCGGTGCGCCCACCCTTGCGGCCAAGGCTGCCATGCGGTCTGGAGCGGGTCTTGTATTTCTGTACGTGCCCAGGAACATTTATGAAATCGAGGCGGTCAAAAACACAGAGGCCATGGTGTTTCCCCTGCCTGTGGAGGGTGACGTGCTGGCAGAAGCGGCGGCAGAGGAAGTGATGTACCAGCTGTCATCTCATGATGCCTGCCTGATCGGTCCGGGGTTGGGCCAGAGCGACGGCGCACGGGCCGTGGTACGCGCGGCATTGGGAACGGTTCAAAGCCCTCTGATCCTGGATGCCGATGGTCTAAACTTGGTGGCAGAACATATACATGAATTGGACGGGCGAGGGGCTCCGGTTGTTTTGACGCCCCACGCCGGAGAGTTCCGGCGGCTGGGCGGCCACCTGGAAGAGGGGGACCGCATTGGTGCCGCCCGGGCATTTGCCGTATCTCATGGCTGTGTTTTGGTGTTAAAGGGCCGCGGTACGGTTACGGCGCTGCCGGACGGGACGGTATATCTCAATTCCACCGGCAATTCTGGCATGGCAAAGGGCGGCAGCGGCGACGTGCTGTCAGGCGTCCTTTTGGCGCTGCTGGGCCAGGGGATGGAGCCGGGGCTGGCAGCGGCAACCGCCGTGTTTTTGCACGGCGCGGCAGGAGACTTGTGCGCCCGGCAATGGGGCGAAGCGGGGATGCTGCCAAGTGATTTGATCGAACTGCTACCCCGGGCAGCTGATACGAAAGAGAGCAAATGAGAGAATATGATGGGAGGAAGGGCATTGCGTCGACTGTTTGCCCTTATACCAATGATCTTATTCCTGGCTTCCTGCGGCACAACCACGCGGGATGGAGAAAAATTGGCGCTGGATGTTCGGGCCCGGGCGCTGGAAGCCACCGCTTGCCAAATGGAGGCAGAGGTACTTTCCGATTATGGTGATCGGGTCTATACCTACACCCTGTCGTTCCAGTGGAATGAAGCAGGGGAGAGCCACATCACCGTACAGGCTCCGGAAACCATACGGGGGGTCACTGCTGTGATCGCAGAAGGAGAAACAAGGCTGCTCTATGAAGGGGCAGAGCTGGAAACCGGCCCCCTGTCTCCCAATGGGCTGTCTCCGCTGGATGCATTGCCCGCCCTTTTGACGGCCTGCCGGGAAGGGTATGTCTCCCAAGTGGATATGGAGCGGTGGGGAGACGTTCCGGCGGTTCGAGTGACATATGGCGAGGGGGACGGGAGCGTGGTGGATGCGGTGCAATATCGCATTTGGTACGCTGTGGAGACAGGGCAGCCCCTGTATGGAGAAATTTTATCAGGCGGCAAATCGGTCATTCAGTGTACCTTCCAGTCTGTCGCCTGGGTGCCGTAAAGAGAAAGGAGGCACAATTGTGAAAACTATTTTATTTGTCTGCACGGGGAACACGTGCCGAAGCGCCATGGCGGAGGGAATATACAATGCCATGGCCAAGGCGCAGCATTGGAATGTGCGGGCGATTTCCTGCGGAATTGCTGCGTTTTCGGGGGATCCGCCTACCCCCCAGGCGGCTGTTGCGGCCCGGCGTTATGGCGCTGATTTGACAGGGCACCGCGCCAGGCCTTTGACATGGCACATTGTAGAGGAGGCAGATGCCGTTTATTGCATGACCCAGCAGCAGAAAGCGGCTTTGCTTAAAGTGGTGCCGGATGCAGCGGGAAAAGTGTTTTGCCTTGCCGAGGGGGATATATCCGACCCGTTTGGCGGGAGTGTGGCGGTATATGAGAAGACAGCCGCAGAGATTGCGGATGCTTTGGTACGGCTGCTTTCGCAGGAGGAGATGGGGAAATGAGGGTTCAGATTGCG
>JAQWCP010000176.1 GCA_028705905.1 Oscillospiraceae bacterium | reverse complement strand
AATGACAGCCTCTGGCACACGATTATTGAAGCGGATAACTACCACGCCCTCCAACTCTTGGAGTATCTTTACGAGGGACAAGTGGATTGCATATATATTGAAATAATAGTTCCCTATATGATACGGTCTTATTTTATAGATTACGTTAAAGTAATGTGAAATCCCTTGCTTTATGGGCTTTCTGACATCAAAGGGTGTGCAGAGGCCTTATTTTTTGCCCACAAATTGAGACAGTTTGTAGTGTGGCAACACCAAGGAGTGCCTGTGACTTCAAGTTTATATACTCACATAACGAAAGTGCTACTTCCGTAACGAAGAGTACAAGATATCGTTGTAAGCGTGTGCAAGATGTAGTATCTGCAGATTGAAATAGCTTTAAATATGATTAAATATAATTAAATATCGAAGTATAGCTTGAAAATATATTTTATTTATGCTATACTAATATTTATATAATTATGTCCATGGGCATCTTGGGAGGGAAACCTAACATGAGCGAAAGAACAGATGATAACTATATAAGCCTTGAAGACGCTGCGGAATACTTGAATATAAAGCCTGTAACTTTACGGAAATGGATAAAGCAAAAAGAGGATCTCCCAGCGCATCAAATCGGAAAACTATGGAAGTTCAAACGCTCTGAATTGGATGAATGGGTTAACAGCGGCAAGAGCGCAATGTAAAAGAGAGAAACGAGGCAAGGATATGCTGAAAAAAGATATAACCACAATAAATGACGATACCTTTATCGTTGATCAGCTGAACAGTGTTTTTTCAAGGATTAGAATTATAGATGGATCACTTGATAAAGATGAAATTCAACATCAGATTCTCAATTATTATAAATTGAAATTCGGAAATTTTGATCTAACGGAATTTCAATATGATTTTATCGATCTGTTTTGTGGAGCAGGAGGCTTATCCATAGGACTGGAGCAAGAGGGTTTTAGACCGGTTGCAGCAGTGGATAAAGATCAATCTGCCATTTTAACATATCGGTTTAACAGACCTTGGCTTACTGACGGAAGTATTATTCATGATGATATTCGTGATTTGGTTGGACAGGACATTTTTCCTCATGTGCCTGTTATTGTAGGGGGACCTCCGTGTCAAGGTTTTAGCGTGGTTAATAAGTACAAGAAAAAAAACGATGAGCGCAACAGCCTATACAGGTTTTATGTGCATTCCGTCGATCAAGCCTCACCTGATATTTTTCTTATGGAAAACGTAGAAGGTATTCTCCAGTTATATGGCAAGATAAAAAAAGATTTCCACAAGGTAGGATACATTACTTGTGAGCCACTTGTTTTCAACACTAAAGATTTTGGGTTTCCTCAGAGTAGAAAACGAGCATTTATCTTAGGAATCAAAAATGACTATAAAAAAATTTCAAATGAGTTGTATCGACTTTTTATGGCGGAACTACAAAGACATATGGATGCATCCCACATGTTCACGCTGTGGGATGCAATAGCTGACTTACCACCGTTAAAAGCAAAGACAATGAAAAATGCAACCTACAGCGAAAGTGCTGCATGGGGATATACTTTCGCAGGGTTTCAAGGTAGCGAATCAGAATATGCTCGATTAGTCAATCGTGGTCTTCCCAGCAGAGTACCTTTACTTAATCATCGGAGCAAATACAATAATGATCGCGATATACAGATATATCAACTGTTGAGACCAGGAGAGAAATCTGATGCAGAAAGCATCCAAGGAATAAATCCGTATAAAAACAGATCGGATATTTTTCGAGATAAATTTGATAAATTACTTGCGGATGAGCCATGCAAAGCGATAACAGCACATATGTATTATGACTGCAATATGTACATTCATCCTTATCAGGCAAGAGGATTGTCACCAAGGGAGGCTGCGAGAGTGCAGGGTTTCCCAGACGATTATCTTTTCCTTGGCTCACCTAATGAATGGTACAGACAAATTGGCAATGCAGTCAGTCCGCTTATGGCAAGAGTGCTTGCAAGCGGACTTAAACAAGTGCTGGAGAGGATATATAGGGCATGAAGGAAGTTATCAAATTCTTTGACTGTTTTGCCGGCATAGGAGGCTTCTATTGTGGTGCAAATCAGATTAAGAGCAATAAATATGAGTTTCGCCATGTTGCGTATTGCGAAATTGATAAAAACGCACAACGCTTTTATGAAACGGCGTGTTCTTCTGATGGAATTCAGAAAATACAAGATGTTAGGGATATAAAGACTAAGAAAAACCCGGAAGGAATAGAGGTCGCCGATTTCGACATCCTGTTTGCGGGATTTCCCTGCCAATCCTTTTCAAACGTAGGCTACCGAAAAGGTTTCGACGATCCAAGGGGGCAGCTTTTCTTTTACATCCTTGATATGTTAGACTATTACAAACCGAAGTATTTTGTGCTTGAAAATGTGCAAAAAATACATACACTCAAGAACGGCACCCTCCTTGACGAAATGAAGAAAGCACTTCGCAATATTGGTGCAGGATATATATTACACACATGGAACCTTCTTGCATCAGATTATGGTCTTCCGCAAAAAAGGAATCGCATCTTTTTCTGTGGGATGAGAGAGGATCTATCAGAAGAAAAGGACATTGCTGAACCGCCGATTGTGGATTTGAAAACAGCAAAGTATCCCACAACATGGCATTTGCTCGAAAAGGGTCCTGTCGATCCTAAGCATTACATACCGCAAGGTTCACGAAAGACAATTTTGACTAAACCGGCAAATTGGGAAGGTGATGTTAACATTGATAATCCAATTGCAAGACCATTGACAGCAACAATGGCGAAATGGCACAGGGCAAATCAGGACAACTACTTTAGTGAGACGTACATTGCTGGAACTGATCCGTATAAAAGGCCCACTGTGGATTTAGAAACAGAGCCAATACGAAGGATTACTCCATTGGAGGGATTCCGATTGCAAGGATTTCCAGATGAGTATGCTAAAATTGCAAGTAACTTAGGGCTATCCTATTCTACACAGTATAAACTCATAGGTAATGCCCTTCCTGTTAATCTTGCTCATGTGGTTATCGAGCATTTTTTAAACAGCTATTTATGACTACAAGGAGGATTGCATTATGCCGGGAGATGTTACAACTAACATTGCAAATGAGTTTGAGCGTTATTGCTCAATCTTGAGGAGCGAACTGCCCTATGTAGAAGATGCCTCATTTTCATGGGATGACGTAATTGGCTTACTTATCATTCAGTTGAAGAATACAGACAGTCTCAATAAAGCGCGGAGAGAAAGCCACGCCACGCAGATTCAGCTTACAAGTGAACGGGAAGCGGATGAAGGAGCAAGAAAAACAGAAGATTTCTTTCCAACACTCACCTTAAATTCTTCTTTTAAGAGTTGGAGAATTTCTATTCCTGCACGAGTCAATTTGCGTAATGTTGAACGGCTGGGTGGAGCACATTCTGGAGCCGTTGATCCTTGGAGACCGGATTCTATCCAAATTAGAAGAAGGCTACTGAATGATGATGGCCAAGGAAATGGAAATCCCACGCTACAGATTTGCTATGGCGATGACCTTATGCCATTGCGAGAACATTTGAATGTTGATGATTACCTTGTGATTGTAAAGCGCAAAGCAGAAGCTCTATATGATGCTTTTGGTGTTAAAAGCACCGTGGATCTCGGAAACGGAAAAAATATGTATCTTTCATCAAAAGCCTCTAACGATAGCACATCCTTCACAATTGGTGGGCTTATGGAGAATTATGATATCGTTGAAAGGTTAAGCGGAGGCACTAACATCCTACTTTATGGTGTTCCTGGATCTGGAAAAAGTTGGACTATTGAGCATGAATATTGTCCTGCCGGCAGTTTTGTAGAACGCCTCGTCTTCCATCCTGATTATACGAATGCTGATTTTATCGGTCAAATTCTTCCAGTTGTTGATGCGGATAAACAGGTTACATATGAGTTCACACCAGGCCCTTTCACTGTTATTTTGCGAGAGGCTTATACGCATCCCATGCGCGAGTATATCCTTATAATTGAAGAAGTGAACCGTGGCAACGCGCCTGCTATCTTCGGTGAAGTGTTTCAATTACTGGATAGAATCGTTGAGCCAAAAACTGTTGAGGGGATAACTTATCCGATTGGAACCAGCGAATACGGTATCACCCATAAATATATGGCAGAGAAAATATATGGTGACCCTACTCATAAAGTTCGGATTCCCTCAAATCTATCAATTGTTGGAACTATGAATACGTCTGACCAGAATGTGTTCACCCTTGATACAGCTTTCCAGCGTAGATGGAGAATGCGCCTTATCGAGAACAATTTTGACAATGTACGTCCTTCTTTAGCAAATGCACAAATCCTTGATACAGAGGTTTCGTGGAAGACTTTCTGTGAAAAAATCAACGGCATCATTGTTGGCAACAAGGCAAAAATGGCTTCTGCTGAGGATAAGAGA
>JAQWCP010000175.1 GCA_028705905.1 Oscillospiraceae bacterium | reverse complement strand
CACCAAGGGCAACGCGATGGTGAGCAGCTCGTCCAACCAACCGCTAATTGGCGGCACCGTCACCGTGACGGAGGGCACCAAGCTGTTGCTGATGGGCACCACAGAAGGCATTCAGTATGCCCCGGGCAGTGAAGTGCGCGCGACCAAGCTTGTGGGCGTAGTGTCCGGTGACTGTACGTTTAATAGCGATTCTGTCGAGGGTGCCTACCTCGCCGGGGATGGCACTATCAAGCTGGAGAAAACAGACGGTACCTACCACCTGACCCTGACCGACGCCGAAGTGGATGGAACGCTTACGCTGCCCCAGTCGACCACCCTCACGCTGGTGGGGAGGAGCTATGTGGAGAGTAGGAATGCTTCGGCTATTGCAGTGACCGGCGACCTGACCATCGACAGCAGCGCCGGGGGCGCTCTGGAGGCGTATGGAGATGGAAACGCCATTACGGCCACGGAGGGCAACATCACCATCCAGGGTAACGCGGTGGTGGAGACAGGCCCCGCCATTCAAGCCAATGGTGATGGCAAGGGTAATATCACCATTTGTGACCAAGCCGAGGTCCGTGTCTCTTCCGAAGCCGAGGATATTATTACTGCGAGTGGCAAGCTGACCGTCACCGGCGGCAAAGTCACAGCGGATACCGTTACTGCGGGCACATTGGCCATCAGCGGCGGCAGCGTGACTGCGGATGGAATCTATGACTTTACGACCGCTGCCATCAGCGACAACGCCGTGGTGCAGGTGGGTGTGCTGCGGCATAATACGAGTTTCGAAAACACGGTGGGAAAAGAAACTGCTGAATCAAAGATTTCTGTCAGCGACAATGCCAGACTGGACGTAGGCGGCATAGCCTATGCCAATCATTTTGAACAAACCGGCTCCGCAATGGTTAATGGCATTGTCGGTGAAGTTGCTGCCGGAAGATGGGTCTACACTGTTTACGGCAATGTGGTGTTGGAACAGGATTATGCCGCTGAAGGTGGTAGCTTCACCGCGCCCGCAGCCACTTCCCTCATTGTGCCCAATGGCGTGGAGCTGGATTTGGAAAGCTGCAAGCAAATTACCAACGGGGGCACCATGATTATAGATGGCACGCTAGTGCTGCCAGATATCTATGCTCCACAGATTAATGACCTGAACCTCACCGGCAGCGGCATGGTCAAGGTTGACGAGGCTCTTTACCTTACAGACGGAAACCAACTCATCAGCACCACCAAAGTGCCCGAGTTTGGGGAGAACGACGATCAACTGGCCAGCCATGGCTATAAATGGGACCAGGACACCCGAACCCTCACCCTCAAAAATATGTACCTCGAGAATAGCATTACGCTGCCCAAGACAGGTGATATAACGCTGGTGCTGGAGGGCACAAGTGTAGTCATCGGCACGGATGGGGGGATTGTTCAGCAGTCCCCGGAGGGCAGCGAGGCCGCCACCGGAGAAGCGCAGCCCCCGGTGAGCAAACTGACGATCAAAGGCGACGGCAGGTTGAAGGTCGGCAGCAACGACGCCTACAAGTGCGGCATTCAGGTCGCCGGAGCACTGGTCATGGAGAGTGGCACCATCTTGAACGCAACCATGAGGGGCGCCGGAATTTATGCCAACAGCATTGAAATTCAGAATGGTACCATCGACCTTGGCGATGCGAACACCATGGGAGCTGCGAATGCGATGACCATCTCCGGCGGCAGTGTCACGGTCGGCTACAACGAGGGCGCATCCTTGGGTGCTAAGACCATGGAAATTTCCGGCGGCGTAATCAAAACCGGAATGGGTGCCGTAGGAAGCATTGTCTCCAACGGCGGCAACGTCACCATCACCGGCGGCACTGTGATTACAGACTGGAGGAATATTGAAGTTGAAGGCTTGAGCTTGGGCATTTGTGCGTGGGGCGGTAACGTCACCATCACCGGCGGCTCCGTCACTGCCAAGGGCTTTACAGCCGGCATCGTAGCCATCGACGGAATTGGTGCAGATGGTGAGCCGGTTTCGAACCCGGGCGGTGTCATCACCACCACCGGCATGACCGCCGTCACCACTCCCGCAGGCGGCACCGTGAAAAGCGCAATGTGGGAAATGGGGGGCACACCAGTGAAGGTCAGCTCCTATACTGCGGATTCGGAACTGGAACTGTGGCCAGTGGAGCCTTTCCCTGAGAATGCCTGCACCACCGTGGTGCTGACCAAGACGGCCAACGGCGGTAACAGCGGCAGCTCCGGCGGCTCTAACACCACCACGGACAAGGTGACCAACCCCGACGGCTCTACCACCACCACCGTGACCGACAAGATCACCGGCACGGTGACCGAGACCACCCAAAAGCCCGACGGCAGCAGCGTGGTTACCGAAACCAAAAAGGACGGCAGCGTCACCACCACCGACAAGGCGGCAAACGGCGTGAATACCATTACCAAGACCGACAAGGACGGCAACACCACCGCATCGGTCAACGTGCCGTCTACCATTAAGGACGATGTGCCGGTGAACCTTCCCGCCGATCTGGGTAAGATCGACGGCACGGTCTCCGTCACGATTACCTACCCGGACGGCAAGAAAGAGACGGTTACCGGCAAGTACGAAAACGGCAAGGTAAACGTCGCCGTCTCCGGCTCTGCCACCATCGAGATTCTGGACGATTTCGTTCCCTTGGCGGCCATGCCCGCCTTTACCGATGTGGCCGAGGGGGCGTGGTACTATGGCGCGGTGAAGTATGCCTGCGAGCATGGTCTCTTCGCCGGTACCTCTGCCGACACGTTCAGCCCCAACGCACCCATGACCCGCGAGATGCTTTGGACGGTTCTGGGTCGTCTGGACGGTCAGACTCTTGCAGGCGCAGGCGTGTTCGACGCAGCGAAAGCGTGGGCAATGGAGAAGGGCATCACGGATGGCTCCACCCCCAACGGCAACATTACCCGCGAGCAGCTAGTGACTATCCTGTGGCGGTATGCCGGTTCGCCGATGCTGATGGATTATCCGGGACTGAGCAGCTTTGACGACGCAGGAGATATTACCTCCTACGCACGGCAGGCCATGGCATGGGCGCATCAGCAGGGTCTCATTGAGGGCAGCGACGGCAAGCTGATGCCGCAAGGCAATGCCACCCGCGCACAGGTCGCAGCGATCCTGATGCGTTACTGTGAGAACGTAGCAAAATAACAGTTCAAACGGGGCGGATGGATTTTCCGTCCGCCCCGTTTACTGCCAACCAGCGGATGGCAGCAACATCTATGGTCAACCGCTTCGTAGAAGAGCGCACCTCCGACGTATGCATCGGTGTGCGCTCTTTTTGTTCGCCTAAGACGCACGGCTTTTGTCGCGCGCCGTCCAACCATGCCGCGCTCTCCCACGAATGCAGAAAAAACGAGAGCGAAAATGATAATTGGAGAAGCATCTCCGGTTTTTGTCGTTAAATTCGTTAGAAAAATGGTACTTTCACACGAACGCACAGCAAGAAAAACGGCGTGATATGCTGTAGCATATCACGCCGTACCCTGCTAATAAAAGCTTTTTGATCAGAATCGCCCCTGTGGGAGCGGCTCTTTCGCGTTACTTGGTAATATCGACCCAAAGCTCGTTGTAGTAGCTGTTGATGTCGCTCGAAAGATTGAGGAAGGTCTCGGTATTTTCGGTCGAGGGATAATGCACCGGATCATTGCGGATCTCCTCGTCGAGCTGCTCGAATACTTCCTTGTGGGGGCTGGAGTAGCCGGTGTACTCGGTGGTGGCCATAGCAGCATCCGCCGAACACATGAAGTTGATGAACTTCTCGGCGGCAGACACGTTTTTGGCGTTCTTGGGGATGCACATTGCGTCAACAAAAAGGTTTGAGCCCTCCTGCGGCACATAGAACGCAAGATCGGGATTTTCCTCGATCATGGTGACGGCATCGCCGTTATAGTAGGGCGCAGCTACGACTTCTTCGTTGGGCAGCTTTTCGAGGATTTGATCCATCCAGAAGCCCTGAAAATTGTCCTTGCCCGCGATCAGCTTGTCGGCAGCGGCACGCAGCTCGTCCTTATTTTCGGTATTCTGCGAATAGCCGAGCAGCTTGAGCGACAGACCCAGTGCGTCACGCGGGTTGTCGAACATCGCGACCTGTCCCTCGTACTTGGAATTCCAGAGCAAATCCCACGAGCCGGTATCCGCCTCATCGACATAGGCGGTGTTGTAAATCATGCCGACCACACCCCAGGTATAGGGGACAGAATACGCCTGATCGGGGTCAAAAGCGAGGTGGGTGTATTTCTCGTCGATGAGGGACATATTGGGAATATTGTCATAATTGAGCGGCTGCAGCATATCCTCTGCGATGAGGCGGGAGATCATGTAGTCCGACGGGATGATAACGTCGTAGCTTTCGGTCTGCAAACGGGAATACATGATTTCGTTGGAGTCGAAGGTGTTGTAGACGACCTTGATGCCGGTCTCTTTCTCAAACTGGGTCAGCAGAGTGGTGTC
>JAQWCP010000174.1 GCA_028705905.1 Oscillospiraceae bacterium | reverse complement strand
CAGTCTAAACCGGTCTGACTGATGAATTGCTGGGCATCTTCATCAAGATAGCGCCAAGTGGTCTCACCAGAGAGAACCAATGTTTGTTTGGCATATTGGCCCACATTCCCCGCATACGGAGAAGGCAAATCAGAATTCATTCCCTCTGGGCTGATCTGCGAACAAGCGGTAGCAGTCAATACAACGATGATCATAGCAACAAACAGCTTCAGAAACCGCATTTCTCCACCTCGCCTCCTACAAAGCACCGTTTTCCTCTTGGCTTGATCCCCAAATTTGGAAGATAGTTTGCCCACCGTATTCCTTCCAGTTTTATGAATCTCGTTTCCTTTCTATGCACATGATCATGATCTATCATTACTACCATAACACTGATTTTACATTACCATAACATGGAAAGAAGTTCAATATTATTTTGTCGAAATCCCCTAAAAAAAGCCACAAGAAAGTCTATTTGTTGCATAAATCGGATCCTACCGACCTGACACGCCGGTTGCCCACGTCAGATTGACACTTCTCTTGGAATTTCTTATTCTGTGTCAATTCGCTGCGGAGTTTGTGATTTCCACGCGGGTAGAATCTGTTCCCACAACAGGAGTGCCGTCTTTCACTTTGGAGCCAACAGAGATGAGGATTGAACATATTTTGTTCTGGTGGTGGGTGTCATCTGGCTTAAGCTCCAAAAAAACGGACCCGGTACCGCCGCTGGTAGGGATCTGATTTCGGTTTCGGCCAATTTCCACAAAACTCCCCCAGTCGGCCGCCGAATCGGCAGCCGTCCAGATGGCCGCCTGCTGCGTCCGCTGCACATCGCTGCCATCGGGATAGCTAGAGAGTGCTTTCGTAAGTTGCCATCCTTTTGGAATGTGAAAGGCAACACCGCCCCAGTCCGACTGGTCAATCACAACGGCGGCCAAGACGGTCACGACCACTTGGTCGCCGTAGTCCTGCATGTATAGATTCCCTTTGACAATGGTGTTCCCACTGGAGCGCTGTGTGCTGACGACAAAGCTCTTGCTTGCAACCAAGTCTGGATTGACTCGGGGTTCGGCTTGGCTCGGTTCGCCTTTGCAGCCTGCAAGCGGCAACAGCAGGAGCAGCAACAGGAATAACCAATGTGTTCTGTCCCCGTACATTTTCATCTGCGCTTCCACCTTCCTTTTACGCAAGTTTTTTCCTATCATCATACAGCGTTCTATCACATAGTAGAACCGCTTTTAAGCTGTCGCACCACCACAGAGAGCATGAAAGATAGATTTTTTTCAAAAATGTTTTAACCTTTCACTGCCCCTTGCGCTTTTTTGGGGGGTGCGGTATACTGAAAAAAAAGATCTGGAGGGGCCAATGAATCGCATCGACAAAGAAAATTATTATCTGGATATTGCGGAAACTGTACTGGAGCGGTCTACTTGCCTGCGCCGCTGTTATGGCGCGATTATTGTAAAGCACGATGAAATCATCGCCACAGGATACAATGGGGCGCCCAGAGGCCGGGCCAACTGCGTAGATCTGGGCCGTTGCATCCGGGAGGAACTGCAAGTACCAAGCGGCCAGCGATATGAGCTGTGCCGCTCCGTCCATGCGGAAGCAAACGCAATCATTTCCGCCGCCCGGCGGGACATGGTGGGTTCCACCCTGTATCTGGTGGGGCGAAACGCCCAAACAGGGGAGCTTTTGTATGACGCAACTTCCTGTTCCATGTGTCGGCGGCAAATTATCAACGCTGGTATCCAGTCCGTGGTCATCCGACGGGGACAAACGGAATTTGAAGTGATCCCAGTGACAGACTGGGTTCAGGAAGACGATTCTCTGTTCGATTGAACTGGATTGAATACCATA
This sequence comes from Oscillospiraceae bacterium, assembly GCA_028705905.1. Taxonomy (GTDB): domain Bacteria; phylum Bacillota; class Clostridia; order Oscillospirales; family Oscillospiraceae; genus RGIG529. The sequence continues at coordinate 2,618 of JAQWCP010000174.1, read as the reverse complement.
TAACGGAGAGTGCCGGGCTGTGCAATCGCTGCTCCCACGCACTGAAAGGAAGTCCATGCCATCTGCGTGATCAATCATTTCTCCGGCCTGTAGGTGCCGATAAAATCGCCTGTATTCTGATTCTGGTAAGAGTCGGCTTGCTCTCGGACAGTGAGCGCATGGCCCAACTGGGTGAAACGGCCCAGCATTTCCTCCCAAAATACCTCTGTCTGCCTGCCTGTCTCGGGCGCTGATATCGCCGATGCGGCGTTACTGATCCAAACACCAATTTTGCGCATTGATGAACTGGAAAATACGGGGATCAACCGTGAAGCGGCTTTGCAAAATCGGGATCTGCCCTGCATAGAAATGGGCCTTTTTGCGGCAATACCGCAAAAAGGCCCATTTGCATTCTATTTTCTTACTTCTTACTTGCGGAGGTGAAAGACGCACACTCCGTACAATCGGAAGAGGTGGGATGGCTCTTACAAGCACCCACATGGATTTCATTCAAAGAGCAGTAATTTTGGCTGTTGGCATGATAAGCACATTCGTTTACGCTACATTTGATGCTGGAGTTATAACCGTTATTGGTCTGATTGGTCATGCTTTGTCACTCCTTCTTCCTTTTAATTTGGGGAGATTCCCTCGGCGGTAGTATGCCCCCAAACAGGAGATTCTATGAAGAAGTTTGCTTGTGGCGGAACGCTGCCGCAAGGAAATAACCTCCCAGCCCAGAAAAGACAAACACCATGACCCAGGTCATTTGGCTTTCGATTTATCTGGATATGCTTGGTTGGACTTAAGAGCGGTTCCACAGTTCCGGTGCGTCTGGCGCCACAGTCTCCGCGGACTGCGTCCCCTCTTCCTCCAATCCTTCTGGCGCGTCTGACATGGAAAGTTCATCGGGTGCGACAATCACCAAACTATTGCGCATCTGCATTTCCTGCCACTGTCCCTTGGTGATAAGTAGCTGGCGGGGCTTTGAGCCTTCAAACGGGCCAACGATCCCCCGCTCCTCCATCTGGTCCACCAAGCGGGCGGCGCGGGAATACCCCAATTTCAGGCGGCGCTGGAGCATGGATACAGATGCCTGACCCGTGTCCACCACCACATCGATGGCGGCGGGGAGCAACTCGTCCCCTTCGTCTATGGACTCATGATGGTTGTTGCTTCCACCTTTATCCTTGCTCTCGGCGTTCTTGTCAATCTCGTGCATCACGTCCTCAGCATAGTCTGCCTGACCATACTGCTTCACAAATTCTGCCACACGCTCCACCTCTTCCCCGGTGATCATGCAGCCCTGAACCCGGGTGGGTTTGCCGGCACCCAAGGGGAAATAGAGCATGTCCCCCCGGCCCACCAGCTTTTCCGCCCCCTGGGTGTCCAGAATGATCCGGGACTCCATAGCAGAAGCCACGGCAAAGGCGATGCGAGACGGGATGTTGGCCTTCATGATACCAGTGATCACATCAGCCGAGGGCCGCTGGGTGGCGATGATGAGATGCATGCCGGCGGCGCGGGCCATCTGGGCAATGCGGCAGACGGACTCTTCTACGTCCTTGGCCGCCACCAGCATCAAATCGGCCAGCTCATCGATGACGATGACAATTTGTGGCAGCTTCTGCCGCTCTGGGTCTTTTGCCGCGGCAGCGTTGTACGACGCGATGTCCCGTACGTTCAACTCGGAAAAGAGCCGATATCGCTTCATCATCTCCGTTACTGCCCACTGGAGGGCGCCTGCGGCTTTCTTGGGATCTGTTACCACAGGAATCAGTAAATGGGGGATACCGTTGTAAATTCCAAGTTCGATCATTTTCGGATCGATCATGATAAGCCGCACTTCTTCGGGTGTGGCTTTATACAACAGGCTCACGATGAGAGAGTTCATACAGACGGATTTACCGGATCCAGTGGTACCGGCGATGAGCAGGTGGGGCAGTTTTGCGATGTTCCCCACGATATTCTCTCCGGCGATGTCTTTTCCAATGGCAAATGCCACTTTAGATGAATGGTTGCGAAAATTGGCAGAGTCGATCACTTCGTGGATACTGACGGTCTGTACCAGCTGATTTGGCACTTCCACTCCCACCACGGAATTTTTATTGGGGATGGGGGCAATCCGCACCCCGGATGCACCCAATGAAAGGGCGATGTCGTCCGCCAAGTTTGTTAGTTTATTCAGCTTCACCCCACGGTCCAGCTCCAGCTCATACCTAGTAACCGACGGGCCTCTGACCACATTGGTAATATGGGCGTCGATGCCGAAGCTCTGAATCGTATCTTCCAGACGCACCTGGTTCCGCCGCAGCTCCGCCTGGGTACCCTCCAAGTTCTCCTGTTTCCCTTCTGAAAGCAGGGACGCCGGGGGATATTGATACAAAGCGCTTTGTTGCTCCATGGTGGTTTCAATATGCCTCGCCACCTCGACGGCAGCTTTTTGTGCCTCCTCCGGCTTCACCTTTTGAAGGGTTGGATCCAATGGAGCAGCAGGGCCTTTTGTATCCTCCGGTTCGGTTGCCTGTGGTGCTTCTGCCCATGGGGGTGTTTCAAAGGAGTGCTTTGACTCTCCAGGGGCGGTAGACGAGGCCCTCCCTCCTGCCGAGATGCTTTGAGCGGATGACTGCCCGGCATCTTCT
>JAQWCP010000173.1 GCA_028705905.1 Oscillospiraceae bacterium | reverse complement strand
CTCGCCTGCGAAGATCCGTGTGACATATACGGTGGAGCAAAGCCGAACGGAAAAAATCGAAGCATTTTTGAAAGGGCTTCTGGAACGGCTTCATTCCGACGCGGTCGCCCGCGTGGAAGAGACACCCGAGGGAAATTACAAAGTGGTGTTGGAAGGGTCGCATCTGGGTGCGTTGATCGGCCGCCGGGGCGAGACGCTGGATGCCATTCAGCAGATCACCAACTATGCGGTGAACCGCGGGGAAGAGACCCGGGTCAAAATTCACATTGATGCGGAAAATTATCGGCAGAAACGGGAAGAGTCCCTCAAGCGGTTGGCTGCAAAGGTAGCGGAAAAAGTGGTAAAATACAGGAAAAACGTGATGCTGGAGCCGATGAACGCATATGAACGCCATGTGATCCACACAGCGCTTCAGGATTGGGAAGATATCGCCACGTACTCCACGGGAAGCGAACCAAACCGCCGCATTGTTGTGGCGTTTAGCAAGGGTGGCCCCAGGGCAGATCAATAAGAAACGAAGAACAGGCGGCCCGTTCCATACGTCTCAATGGGAACGCAAACGGCTACATCTGAAAAGCGGTTGGTATTGCGTTGGCGGTGCCAACCGCTCTCTTGCCATCCGGCTCTGCTAAATGGAGGAAACGTGAAAAAAAGGTTGACAAACCGCGTATTTTCCGGTAAGATAAAAAACGGTCTCACAAGGACGATTAGCTCAGCTGGTAGAGCATCCGCTTGACGTGCGGAGGGTCAGCGGTTCAAGTCCGTTATCGTCCACCAAAAAAAGACACGCTTTTTAGCGTGTCTTTTTTGATTGTCTCGGGGGCAAAGGGCACTCCGAGTGGGGCCTTGCCCGGAAACGGGAAAAGATCCGCCCTTTGCATCCGAAGCGGCCAGCTCCTGCCCCGGAAATTCCGTTTGGAAGGGTCGGGAGGCTGTGGCAACCGATTGGTGGGTGCCGAACAATTTAAAAGAGAGGGTCGCAAACGAAGCACGTCGTTTTCCAGGTCTGCAAGGGGGCGAATGGCTTGCGCTACCTCCGACGGATTCATTGGGACGTTGGGCATCACACCGCGGCGCAAGAGGGCGCAGACTTCTCTTTGGCGGTGATGGAGACGCCGTCCAGGTACGCTTTCCCACTCCACTGCCGCGGGATGTGGTGGGCAGTGTGGAAAACTTTTTTCAATTGGTTGAAATTTTGGGAGAAACAGTATATACTATAAAATATTGAAAGATAAATTTTAGATTTTGACAGGAGGACAAAACTATGAAAGCACTGAAAATGGTATTGTCTTTGGCCGCGGTGACATTGGCTATTGGCGCAATTGCCTGTGCGGTTGCGGCATATTGGGACAATTTGACCGAGCTGTGTACTTGTGCAAAAGAGAAGCTGGCTAAACGGGCAGACTCCTGGGATGACGATGGATTTTCTGATTTTGTAGACGTAGAATAAAACTGTGGAAGGCGCCCCTTCTTTTGGAATGGGCGCCTTCCGTTTCAAAAGGAGGGGTTGTAGTGGAACAAAAACAATATGTCTGCCCGAAATGCGGGTGCAAAAGCTTTGTCCATGACCAATTTCAGGCTACCGGTGGGAACTTTGCAAAGATTTTTGATGTGCAGAACAAAAAATTTGTCACCGTTTCGTGTGCCGCGTGCGGCTACACAGAGCTGTATCGCATGCAGACCTCAACGGGCTGGAACGTTCTGGATTTCTTAATCGGCGGATAACGGAGGGAGAACACAAACCATGGGGAAGACCATCCTTCGTATCATCTGGCGTATGTTGGGGCTTTGCGTCGTTCTTATCGCTTTGCTGTTTGGTGTTGCAAAAATCAATCAATTTTATGCCGGTGGGCAGTCCGAACTGATATATTACATGCTAAGTGGGCTGTTATGGTTTCTGTTTGGCGCGCTGTTGCCCTTTTTTACGGCGCGGCACAGGGTGCGCTTTGCCCTTTCGCTGGAGTATTTTATTTGCTGTGTCCTTTGCATCATATTGGTATGGGGCATTTCAAAAACGCCAGGTCTTTTGCCGGGGTTGATCCGAGGGCAAGCCCAGCTAGTGCAAGAATTGCTGCTGCTGGCAGGCGGTGTTTTCTTGAATCGGACCTTTTTCAATGTCCATTGATGCAGGGCGTTTTGTATGAAAAAACAGGGGGTGCGATCCCATTGGGATCGCACCCCCTGTTTCGTTTACATGGCGGGAAATCAAGCGCGGGAAACCGGAATCTGGTCCACGGTGATCACCGCTTCATAGGCGGGATCCAATGCATGGATGGCTTTCCGGATCGAGCCAATAATTTGCTTGTCGGTTTGGCGGAGATGACTAGGCACCGCCACTTCAAAAATCAGTTTGGTATGGGTGGAGCCGCGGGTCATCCGGAAATCATGAATCGAGACTTCCGGGTCGATGAGCTGGACCAGGGCGGCAATCTTTTTTTGCATATCATTGGTTTCCTGGTCGTTTGTTACAATGGGATCCATATGGATCACGGCTTCGCAGTCAAACTGTTTCTTTAGCGCCCGCTCTGCCTGGTCGATATGTTCATGAAGATCTACGATGTTCCCCTTTTCCGAGACCTCTGCATGGAGGGAAATCATGCAGTGCCCGGGGCCGTAATCGTGAACGACCAAATCATGTATGCCGCAGATACCCGGTTGTTTCAGCACGGTTTCTTCCATTTGCTGCACCAGTTCCGGGTCTGGTGGCTGCCCCAACAAAGGATTGAGTGTATCTTTGGCAGAAGTAATTCCGGTATATACAATGAACACCGCAATGACGATGCCGAAATAACCGTCTAAATACACATGTGTAAAATGCTCCAGCAAAGAAGCGGCCAGCACCGCGCCCGTTGCAGCTACATCGCTGATGCTGTCTTTGGAAACGGCCAGAAGCGCCGCGGATGCCGATGCGTTCCCCAGCACCCGATTGAATGCAAACATCCATAATTTGACGCAGATGGAGACAGCCAGTACCACAATAGAGATCCAGCGGAACTCCGGCAGGATCGGGGCGAGCACTTTTTCAATGGAGGCTTTCATCAGCTCGATCCCCACAAGCAAAATGGCAACGGAAACAAAAAGACCAGACAAATATTCGATTCGCCCGTGACCAAAGGGATGGGAGGCATCCGGCTTTTGCCCCGCCATGCGGAAGCCGATGAGTGTGACAGCGGAAGAGCCCGCATCAGACAAATTATTCAAAGCGTCCGCTGTAATGGAGACGGAACCCGTCAGGTGCCCCGCAAGAAATTTTCCGCCGAACAGCAATAAATTTAAAATGATGCCCATTCCGCCACTGACCATTCCAAGACGCTGACGTGTTTTGGGATTTTTGTCCGTGGCATTTGGGCATAACCGGTTGATAAGTCGTGCGATCATATGAACCTCACAATTTTTATGGTCAGCTCCGCTCAATGTGGTAAGAGTACCCCATACAGAGACCGGCGATGAAGACAAAGGGCAGAATCCAGAAAGAGATCAAGAAAACAATGAGAAATGCCAAAAGGGGGAAAGAGAACAAGCGGCGTTCACGTTGATAGACGGCAAACTGGTTTGTGACACCCCATTGATAAATGCTCCGCAGCAAAGAAAGTAGGTTGTGCAGCAAGCCGGTGACCTCCCCCTCCCAAGGAGGGGCTGTGTAGGGCGGCGCAGAGTGGCTTTCTTGCCGGGTGTCCCAACGATCTTCTATTTTTTCCCGCTGGTTCTGCCCGGCGTCCTTTGTGCTTTCTTGGCGCGCCTGCTCCTGCTGGGTGCCGTTCTGTGTGTGCCCGGCCGTTTCGGTGCGCTGACGGTAGAGGCGAATGGCCGCCTCCAGATCACCGTCGGTTTCCAAAAGGGCGGACTTGGCATCTGCAAAGGTGGCTCCGGTCTGTTTGCGCATGGCTTCAATTTTCCCAAGTGTGATCATATATTGTTCTCTTTCTGAATGTTGCAGCAACTGGAGATGACTGAAATTTTGTGTTTCATTGTAGCATGTTTTCTGCTTTCTGTAAATGAAAATCCCTGCAAAATGGAAAATTAAGATGGTATCCCCACCTGTTTTGTGGTACAATATCCTTCGATTCACAACAAGGAGCGTTTTTATGGAGCAGGGATTGATTCATTTATATTGGGGGGACGGAAAAGGCAAAACCACTTGTGCCCTCGGGCTTGGCTTGCGGGTTGTGGGGAGCGGAGGCAGCGTGCTGCTGGTGCAATTTCTAAAAGACAACCACAGCAGCGAGAGAAACGCCATCGCCTGCCTGCCTGGGTTCGACTGTGTGGAGGGGCCGGAGCGGATTTCGTTCTCCTTTCAGATGAACGAGGAGGAGCGAGAGGAAACCCGCGCCCTCTGCAAGGCGCTGTTTACCCAGGCGATCCAGCAATGCCAGGGGGGAACATACCGGCTCTTGATTTTAGATGAATTATGCCCTGCGCTCTCAGAAGGGTTTTTGGACGAGAGGGCAGTCTTTGGGTTTTTGGACCAAAAGCCAAAGACGCTGGAGG
>JAQWCP010000172.1 GCA_028705905.1 Oscillospiraceae bacterium | reverse complement strand
TAACGCTGAAAAAGAACAGCTATCTCACCATTCTCGGCATGAAAAAAGGCGAAAACGAATACACCTACCCGCCATATTCGGAAATACAGGCCAAGGAGCTGCTTCACGAGCTGCGTGAGGTAGCTCCTTTTGTGGTGGTGGACTGCGGCAGCTATATTGCCAACGATATTCTCTCGGCTGTGGCACTCATGGAGGCCAATAGCGTTCTGCGCCTTGCCAATGCAGACCTCAAATCCATCAGCTATCTTTCCAGTCAGCTCCCGCTTTTGCGGGACAGCAAATGGGATGCGGATAAGCAGTACAAGGTGGCTGCGAATGTAAAGCCCCAGCAGGCCGGGAAGCAGATTGGGCAGGCGCTGGGCTCGGTGGCGTTCACGCTGCCGTATTCGCAGGAGCTGGAAGAACAGTATCTTGCTGGCAATCTGCTGGCGGAGCTATCCCTTAAGGACAGCCGCCAATTCCGCAAGGAAATCGAAAAAATTGCAAAGGAGGTGTTTGGCGTATGAGTTTAGGCGAAAAGCGAAATGCATCTATGTTCCAGAACACTCACGCCCCCGCAGAGGACAATGGCAATCAGCCGCAGGCCACTGCGTTAGAGCCAGCCGCCGAAATCGGCAATCCTGACAATGCTGCTGAAGCAACCGTACAGCGATTTGCGGATTTGCAGTTCGGCCCCGATGTGGATGTTTTGAATCCGCCCAACGAGCCAGAGGTCGCACCCATTTTGGAAAACCGCTCTTTGCGTGCCCATGACCTGTTCTTTACGCCGGAAACCGAAGGCAAGGCTTTCTCCACGGTACTTTCTCAGGTACAGGAGTACATCTCGGAAAATTACAGCACCCTCATCACCGGAGACAGCCAGGATGCCAAGGTGCAGATGAAGCGATATATCCAGAAATTTCTGCAGGATAACCGTATCTCGGTGGGCGGTATGGCAGGCGATGCGCTGGCAGATGCCCTCTACACGGAAATGGCGGAATTTGGCTTTTTGACCAAGTATATCTTCGGCACAGGAATTGAGGAAATTGACATCAACTCTTGGCGGGATATTGAGGTGCAGTATTCAGACGGCCGCACGGTGAAGCTGGAGGAACGCTTCGACAGTCCCGAGCACGCCATCAACGTCATCCGCAGAATGCTGCACATCAGCGGCATGGTACTGGATAACGCCAGCCCCATTGTGCTGGGGCATCTCTCCAAAAATATCCGTATCGCTGTGCTGAAAAGTCCTATTGTGGACGAGGATGTTGGCATTTCCGCCTCCATTCGTATTGTCAACCCGCAATCCATGAAAAAAGAGGATTTTGTAAAAAGCGGCACGGCCACCGACCCCATGCTGGACTTTCTATCCCTGTGTGTGCGCTATGGCATTTCGGTGTGTGTGGCAGGCGCCACCAGCTCCGGCAAAACCACCGTGGCAGGCTGGATACTCACCACCATTCCCGACTACAAGCGCATTTACACCATTGAAAACGGTTCCCGTGAGCTGGCGCTTGTCCGGGAAAAGGACGGCAGAGTAACCAATTCGGTCATCCATACTCTGACTCGTGACAGTGACAACGACCGCCAGCGTGTGGATCAGATTGCACTCTTGGACATGGCGCTGCGTTTCAACCCCGACATCGTTGTGGTTGGCGAGATGCGCGGTGCGGAGGCCAATGCCGCGCAGGAGGCCGCCCGAACCGGCGTGGCGGTGCTGACCACCATCCACTCCAATTCCTGTGAAGCTACCTATCGCCGCATGGTGTCCCTGTGCAAACGCGCCGTGGATATGTCCGACGCAACCCTCATGGACTATGTTACGGAAGCCTATCCCATTGTGGTGTTCTGCAAGCAGCTCGAAAACAAGCAGCGCCGCATGATGGAGATTCAGGAGTGTGAGATTTTGCCGGACGGCACACGCCATTTCCGCCCGCTGTTTCAGTATGTCATCTCGGAAAACCGCATGGAGGGCGGCAAGTTCATCATCGACGGACACCATGAACAAATCAACACCATTTCACAGAGCCTTGCCAAGCGGCTGCTGGAAAACGGTATGCCCAAGCAGCTCATCGACACCCTCAAGGGGAAGGAGGTGCAACCCGCATGAGTACCCTGCAACTGATTGCCTGCATCGGAATGATCGCAGGCTTTTTTATTTTGCTGAGCCTGTCGCCTATGGAGTTCACAGGCTCGGTGTTCCAAAGACTCACTGACAAGCCCAAATCCCTCCGCGACGAAATCAACGAAACCACCCGCCGCAAAAAGAAATCCTATCTTCGCCGCGAGCTTGACGAGGTACAGGCCATTCTCAAGGTTACCGGCAGATCGGCACGCTTTCCCATGCTGTGCGCGGCATCGCTGATGTGCTTTACGGTAGGCGCGTCGGTGGCCGTGATGCTGAGCAACTTTTTTCTTGTCCCTGTCATGGCGGCAGGCTGCCTGTTCCTGCCGTTCTGGTGGGTGAAGCTGACGGCCAACCATTTCAAAAAGGACATTGCCGCCGAGCTGGAAACGGCGCTCAGCATTATCACCACGGCCTATCTGCGCAACGAGGATATTCTCACCGCCGTAGAAGAAAATGTGGCCTATCTCAACCAGCCGGTGCTGAATATTTTCCGTGGATTTGTCAGCCGAATCAAGCTGGTAAACCCCGATGTGAGCGCAGCGCTCCACGATTTGAAAGGCCAAATCGACAACGCTGTCTTTCAGGAATGGTGCGATGCCCTCATTGCCTGCCAGACCGACCGCAGCCTGAAAACCACGCTGACCCCCATTGTGACCAAGCTCAGTGATATGCGCGTGGTCAACGGTGAGCTGGAAAACATGGTGTTTGAGCCGAGAAAAGAATTCATCATCATGCAGGTTTTGGTGGTGGGCAACATTCCGCTGCTCTATTTTCTCAACAAGGACTGGTATCACACGCTGATGCACACCGCCATGGGGCAAATCATCCTTGCCATCTGCGCCGCCGTTATTTTTATCTCCACGGCGTTTGTGATTAAGCTGACCCAGCCCATCGAATACCGAAGATAGGAGGACATTCATGACAATTTATCTGTTTTTGTTCGGAGTCCTCCTTGGATTGGGACTCTTTTTCATTGCCGCAGATGTGCTGAAGCTGCCGACCCTTGCCACCCAAAAGGCCATGCTGTCGGCAGGCAAACAGGCAAAAGAAAAGCCCAAAACCACCGAAGCACTGCTGCACACGGCGGCGGTCAAGCTGTCGACCTACATCCCCATGGACGAATACAAGAAAAGCCGCATGGCAAATGTACTCGCCGCCGCCGGGCTTTCGGAAACGCCGGAGCTGTTCACAGCAAAGGCTATTGTCAAATCCGCCGCCATTGCGTTGGCTGTCATTCCGTGCCTGCTGGTGCTGCCGCTCCTTGCGCCCATCGTGCTGTTCCTTGCCGTCCTTGTATATTTCAAGGAAATCCGCAAGGCAGACGAGGCTCTGGCGGAAAAGCGCGGCAAAATTGAAGCGGAGCTGCCGAGGTTTGTAGCCACCATCACCCAGGAGCTGAAAGCCAGCCGCGATGTGTTGTCCATGCTGGAGGGCTTCAAGAAAAATGCAGGCGAGGATTTTGCCGCCGAGCTGGATGTGTTAACCGCTGATATGCGTTCCTCCAGCTACGAAGCCGCCCTGACCCGCTTTGAGGCAAGGTTCAATTCACCCATGCTCTCGGACATTACCCGTGGCCTTATCGGCGTGCTGCGCGGCGATGACAGTGCGGTCTATTTTCAAATGCTATCCCACGATATGAAGCAGCTCGAACTCCAGCGACTCAAGGCACAGGCCATGAAGATACCGCCCAAAATCCGCGTGTTTTCCTTTGCCATGCTCATGTGCTTTCTCATGACCTATATGGCAATCATCATCTACGAGATCATCAATTCCCTTGGCGGGATGTTTTAAGGAGGGCGGCGTCATGCTTGAAAAGACCAAACAAATCCTCAAAAGCCGCCGCGCCGAGGGATATATTGACATCTGTATTTTGGTGCTTTGCGCCATGCTGGTCATCACCCTTGCCGTGCGGGTGGTCCCGGTTTACATTCAAAAGCAGCAGGTGGACACCTTTGCCGTGGAGCTAATTCGAGAAGCGGAGATCGCAGGCCGAGTTGGCAGCGAAACCAGCCGCCGAGAGCAGGCACTGCGGGACAAGACGGGCTTGCAGCCTACCGTGACATGGTCAAAGACCGGCAGAATCCAGCTCAATGAGGAAGTGACGGTGACGGTCACCTACCAAACCAATATTGGGCTGTTCTCCGGCTTCGGCTCGTTTCCCATCACCCTGCGCGCCGATGCCGCGGGAAAAAGCGAGGTGTACTGGAAATGACGAAAAGAATAAAAGCGATTTTAAGGGATAAATGTGCCTCATCCTTCCCATTCATTATCGCTATCACGCTGTCACTGGTCCTCCTCTTTTGCGGCATCTCCGAATATTTCCGCCTCATGATTGTGGCGCAGGGTGTTCGGGATGCAGTGCAGACAGCGGTAATCACCGTGGTCAAC
>JAQWCP010000171.1 GCA_028705905.1 Oscillospiraceae bacterium | reverse complement strand
CTGCCCAGCACCCGTCTGGCCTTTACCGAAAAGGACAGCGCCGCTTCGATGCCTGCTTTTTTAATATCATCAACAGTTTTCGTCATATCGTCAGAGGAATTAAAGTATGCCAATGCCAAAGCGACATCTTCTGGTGTCAAAATATTGGCGTCCGCTTTCTCGGACAGGTCTTTTGACAACCGTCCGACAGTTCAAAATATGCTATAGGCTGCCCCATCAGGTCTCCGGTACATTCAAAAAGTTGCTTTCTTTTGGGATTGAACTTATGAACTGCAAGACTATTTGCAATCCCCGCTGTCAACTCAAATAAAAATCTACCTTCATCATCCGCAAGCTTGTCTCTCGAATCCAAGAGTGCCCTTACTTCAGGTGGTTGGGTGGACGCACACTCTCCAGTGATTTACCGCTGGTTTTGCAGGCAAAGGATGTTCAGAAAATTCTGGGCGTATCCAAGGGCAAGACTCATGAAATTATGAATCGTGAGGATTTTCCCACAATCCACTTGAACAAGTGGATGATCGTAACAACGGAAGCATTTTTTGAATGGCTGTCACAGGACAAGCTAAAAATCAAAAGGAGGCCGATTTATGCTATTAAGTACTAAATGCCGGACAGAAGTATTGTATGGCCCTGATAATCCCACTTTCCCGAATCGTGAGAATATGGCAGAACACTTTATCAAAACGGTACGCTCCATGATTCAGAATCGGTGTAGGTTGCTATCGGGATATGAATGCGATGGACATGATAATTTCCTGATTCTCTCCAACAGTGAGGTTTTCAGTCCCGATGAAACACTGGGTTGTATGGAGGGGAATTGCTTCTTCCTGAATCGCACAATCCTATATGAGCAAGTCAAAGAACTGTCTGAGCAGGATGAGATTTATCTGAACGCACCACAATCCGTCTATTACAAAGGTTTACTGGATGCTGGGATAATTGCTCCAATCAGCCATAATGGTGTATCGTTTTGGCCAAGCCGCTGAAAAGAGCGCGGAAAATTTATAAAGGTTTCTAACTACATTTTAGGGATTGATGTAATGGCGCTATCTGTCATCTAACCCTTGGCAAAAACAAGCGGGATACCAAATAGCGTGGGTGCTATCTGGTAATAAGCATTTTCACCGCGATAATAAAAGCGGCTACGAGATTGTATCATGACACAGCCGACCGCTGGAAACTCCAAAAGATATCCGGGAACAAATGTCTTGGCAATCCTATTTATACTTTCTTTGCTTTCCTTTGCCGTTTGAATGGCAAGTAACTCGTCAACGGTTTTATTGTATTCTTGCTCCTCTAATAGCATTAGTTTGCAGGAGTGAACACTGGCCGCTCTTGATGTCGTTAAAAAAGGTGGGGGAACGCAGTTTGACCCGCAGATTGCGGAAATATTTGTTCAGATGATAGACCAAAACGAGAAAGCTTAGCGTAATTATATATGTTTGGAGTGCTTGACATTGGTCGGTCGTTTGGAAATATAAAAAGTTATCGTTCCATTGATCAATCTGTACGGGATGTGCTTTTACTTTTCTATATTAAGATGGACCAAGGGGAGAAAAAACACCCAATGGGTGTTTTTTCTCCCCTGAAGGGTTCTGAAGCATCTTTGGTAAATTAGCCAGCGGAACAACGGTTGGCTTGCCCGCGTCCCTGACCACTACCTTGACCAAAGCCGGCGCCCTCTCCGCAACCTGCGCCATTCCGTCCGTAACCTGTCCCGGTGCCATCACAGTTTGCCTGATTCGCCTCAATTCTGGCGATGATGGCGTCCGCTTCCTCCTGTGTCATCGTACCGGCGGCAACGCGCGCAGCAACCGTGTCCTTCTTCATTTCCAGCATTTCCGCCTTGAACTTGTCAAGCACGCCCGCTTCGTTTGCGATGGCCCCGTAGGTTTTGCCTGACTGTGTGCGTTCGTCGGTAACAGACTGTACCTCGCGTCCGGAAAGTCCGGCAACCGCTTCGGCCGGTGTCCCATACTGCGAGGCAGCGAACGCCGTGACCGACCCGGCAGCCACCGTCAATACTGCAAACCCTGCAATTACAAGTTTCTTCATGGTTTTCATAAAGTTGACCTCCTTATTTTCAACGCTTTTCTGCTGCTGTGGCTTTATCATAAATTGCAGCTGTGACAAAAGTATGTTTTTTCATTTCTTTTTTTATGGTAAAATAGCTATGTGGAACACGGAAAAAACACATTTTACCCTTATCATGCTTTAAGAAAAGGAGTGACGGCCATGCCCGCTATATTGATTGCCGACGACAACCGACAGATTGTTTCCATACTGGAAGAATACGCAAAAAAAGAAGGCTTTTCCGTCACGACCGCCTTTGATGGGGCTGCTGCACTGGATAAGGCGCGGACCACATGCTTTGATATGATCCTGCTCGACGTGATGATGCCCTGCATGGACGGGTTTGAGGTCTGCCGGGAAATCCGGAGGCAAAGCAATGTACCCATTATTATGATAACAGCGCGAGGTGAGGACTTCGAGCGAATTATGGGCCTCGACATCGGCGCAGATGACTATATCGTTAAGCCGTTTTCTCCAGGCGAAGTGATGGCGCGTGTACGCGCTATTTTGCGTCGTATCGCACGGGAGGATGATGCCAAGGCACAGGTTTTTACCTTTGGGAGCCTGACGGTCAATCTCGACGAATATATTACCGAAATCGGTGGCGTTCGTATCCCGCTGACCAAAAAGGAAACCGAGATTTTATGGACCCTGGGGACAAACAAAAACAAGGTGTTTTCTCGCGACAACCTGCTCAACAGCCTGTGGGGCTTCGACTACTACGGTGACACGCGCACGGTGGATTCCCATATCAAGCGGCTGCGTGCCAAGCTGGATGAGGTTCCCCATGATGGATGGAAAATCAGAACCATCTGGGGCGTGGGATATAAATTTGAGGTGACGTTGTGAAAAATAAAATTCGTTTTCGGCTGCTGCTGTATTTTTCCGGCTCGTTGCTCGTTTTTTCACTGGTCATCGGGCTGGTATTCGCCGTCCTCTTTTCCCGGCACAACATGGATGTCCATAAGACCGAGTTGAAAAACCGCGCAGAGAACATTGCGGGGTCACTCGCCGGATTTTGGGTTGACAGCACGGATCAGGGGCAAGGGCGCGGTATGATGAATCAGGGCGCGGGGTACGGCGCGTATCTTCGGTTCCTCGACGATATTGCCATGGCTGATATCTGGATCGTTGACCCCAATCTGAATCAAATTACCCGCAGCCACGGGCAGGCCAGCCTTGCATACAACGAACTGCCCCCCGGAGCAGAAGGCGTCATTCTGGCGGCGATGGATGGCAACACCACCTTCAGCGAGAATTTCGGCGCGTTTATCGGCACACCTTCCCTTACTGTGGCAGCACCAATTACGCTTTCAAACGGGGAAATTGCGGGGGTTGTTCTACTTCACGAGCAGATTGGGAACATCCGCGGAGCAACCGAGAGCGGTATTGCCATTCTTCTGCTGAGCATGGGGGCAGCAATTGTTATGTCGTTTTTCATCGCGGGCGCGTTGGCAGGGCGTTTCACAAAACCGCTTGGCAAAATGAAAACCGTCGCGCTGAAAATCAGCGGCGGCAATTATGCAGTCAAGACGGGCGTTGCACAGGACGATGAAATTGGTGAGCTTGCCGCCGCTCTGGATGATATGGCGGAAAAGCTGGATGCTGCTTCCAAGGAGAGCACCAAACTCGAAAAGCTGCGGCAGGATTTCGTGGCAAATATCTCCCACGAGCTTCGCACACCCGTCACTGTCATCCGCGGTTCTCTGGAGGCGCTTTGCGACGGCGTGGTGTCGGAACCTCATATGGTGGAGGATTATCACCACCAAATGCTCTCGGAAAGCGTCTATCTGGAGCGGCTTGTCTCCGACCTGCTCGACCTCGCGCGGCTGCAAAACCCAGACTTTGTTATGGAAATGAGTGAAGTGGATCTGAGGGAAATCGCAGAGGACGCCGTTCGTAGCATCCGGCGCTTCGCAGAGAAAAAACATATGAAAGTCCGGTTTTCCTGTCCCGATCAGAGCTTTATTGTATTTGGTGATTATGGTAGGTTGCGGCAAATGCTGTTAATCCTTTTGGACAATGCCGTCAAGTTTTCCCCGGCGGGCGGGGCTCTGGATATTGAGCTTACAGAAGAGCTGAACCAAAGCACCTTGTCTATCCGCGATCAAGGCCCCGGTATTGCAGCGGAAGACTTGCCGTATATTTTTGATCGATTTTATAAACAGCGGTCGGAGGCAAACAAGGACGGCACCGGCCTCGGTCTCGCCATCGCAAAGCAAATAGCGGACAGGCACAGCGCCGTTCTGAAAGCAATCAATCGGTCGGATGGAGGCTGTGAATTCATGCTGTCTACCAGCAGATGGCCTCATGAGATAAATTACAATCAATAAAAGAATCCTGCCTCCAAAAGGTAGTGTCAAGGATAGGACCTGTTGACAAAGTCCCCTATGAAACGAGCTTGATGGTATAATAGAGCCCGTAGGAGTGTGATGAGAAATGAT
>JAQWCP010000170.1 GCA_028705905.1 Oscillospiraceae bacterium | reverse complement strand
TGCCGCCCGGACGAACCTTATCCAGTGATTTTGCGATAAAGTAGTCATGAATGTGGAAGTTGTGCTTATTGTATCGGGGGTCATCCACCTTGATGGAGTTAAACGGCACGTTGCCCACCATCATATCGAAAAAATGGTCGGGGAAAGCCGTCTTTTCAAAGCCCATCACCTGAATATCCGCATTGGGATAAAGATGTTTTGCGATCTGTCCGGGGATTGGGTCGATTTCGCAGCCATACAGTTTGGAGGACTCCATGCTGTCCGGCAGTATGGAAAAGAAGTTGCCCGTACCAAGGGCGGGATCTAAGATGTTGCCGCCCCGAAACCCCATACGCTCCAGCCCTTTATAGATATGGTTGACGATGCTCTGCTCCGTGTAATAGGAAGTCAGGGTGCTTTTCTGTGCCGCCTGCAATTCCTCGTCCGTCAGCAGTTCTTTAATTTCCGCGTATTCTGTTTCCCATCCGCTTTTATCCGGTGTAAGGGCATTGGCAAGCCCACCCCAGCCAACAAACCGGGCAAGGGTAATCTGCTCCTCCGCTGTTGCCGGGCGCCCTTGTGCTTGCAGTTCCTTTAGAAGCCGGATGGCTGCAATGTTGTTTTTGAACTTGGTTTTCGCACCGCCATCGTAAAGATGATGGTCGGAGGAATAGCGGTAATTGAAACCCTCCCCCCAAGCACGGGCATGGAAATCATCCATAATGGTACGGTTGTACTCATCATTGGACTGGTTGACAAGGGCGGCGGCTTGGATGGCGGCCTGTGTTTCTTCCGTGAAATCGCCGCTTTGGACGCTTTCCACTACCATGGTGGCAATCTCACCATTTGTATAATGGTCTTTCAGCGGCTTGCAGTCCGCAATGGAAGACAGCGGCACACGCTCGGTAATTTTAAGGCCGTTGAGGTTTTTAAGCTGTGCAATATCTCCGATTTCTACCGTGCGCCCATCATGCAGGAATTTAACAATTTCAAACACACGGTCATGGTAATGAATGCGGTCGCCTTCCTGAAAAGGCAGTTGCACCGGCTCCATGGAGTTCCCATCAATCAGACCGTCATTGCCATCCTCAGCGGTTTCCTCATAGCTGTCCTGCACGGCGGGGATTGTATCGAATAAGGTGAGTTGCCTATCGGTAGCCTCCTGCGCTGATTTTTCGGGGGCTGGCAAATACACTGTTTGCCCCTCGGCTTCGAGCTCCGTTTTATCTTTTTCTGTCAGGTAGCGTTCTTGACGGATCAGGTCAGAGATACCACTTTCCACCTGATTCCATGAAAGGACTGCGTTCAGTTCCAGCGAACCAAGCCGATAATCAATCGCCAGCCCCTTGGGCGTAGACTCCAAGCGCCATCTGTCACCATTGGGCTGACTGCTGGAGCTGCCATAGGAGTAATATTCCTTTCGGATGAAATCAACTCTGTCTTTTTTGGCAGGCATGGACAGCATAGCTTGAAAAATCCGTTTCCTGCCGCCTTGCGTGCCGCTGCCGTGCTGAAGATATTCGTCAATGATTTTTTGCCTGTCCGTTTCAGACAACTCCGCGGATGCCGGGGGTTCATCAGAATTATTTTCGTCCTCGTCCGCAATGCTCTGCATTTCTTCTAATTCATCAGGAATGGCATAATCATCAATCACAGTATCGGCAGAGCTGAACGGATATGCCCCGGTCAAAATCAAACGGTCAATCCGGCTGACGAGTGTGCCATAGTCCTCGGTGAATTGCTGCCCCTCGATTTCAAAAGTCAATCCACCATCGTCTGCGGTGAGATACAGATAATCTCCGGTTTCCGTGGTGTAATCGGTATCCAGCTTGCCGTAAAAAGCTTTCAATATTTTGGCTTTCGTAGTCTGCTTGTGTCCGCCTTCAAAGAACTTATGGATTTCCGCTGCCCATTCCCTTGTATCAGGAGTAATGTCATCGGCGCACAGCACCACATCAATAAGGTGAGAGATTTCTTCCTCGTCGAGCGTTGTTGCAAAGGAAGTGGTTTGAATATCCGTGGGCTGTACGTTTAAATCAGGCACCGGCGTGATGGGCATATCTATGCTGGCAGCTTTCTGCTCAGCCCCTGCCATTTGTTTTTCGTAACGTTCGATGTCCTGCGCTGTCAGCCAATTCGGTTTTTCAAGTACGGCATTGTAAAGCTCCCACATCTTGGCGATTTGGTTTTTTACGTTTCCCGCCCATAAATGCTTTTCATGTCCTTGCCCTGCGCCTAAGAAATATTCACAATCAGATTGCAGGCGGCTCAATAGCTGATACGAAAAAGACGTGTCTTGTTCCGTCGGCTCTGCTGCTTTTTCCTCCGTAGGGGAGATTTCCTGTACTGTTTTGGGTGGTACAACGAAAAAGCCGCCCACAGACGGCTGTTTACCATCTGTGAGCGGCTCTGTACTTGAGATTATCGGAGGCGCAGTACCAGTTCGCTGATCACGATTTCCTCCGCCGTGCTGGTTATCATGCCCATGTGGGCGGCTCTCTCCGTCGTGTCCTCGGTGTCCGGCATCGGCTGGGCGGTGAGAAGCTCCTGTATCAGCCGTTCCTTGCGGCTCTCTGCTTCCTCGTCCACTTGCAGAATCATCTCGTTGATTTTGCCCTGTGCCACCAGCTCCGACAGGCGGTGCGGGTGGTTCTCCAACATGAAGTTCTTCCACAGGTTCCCGAATCTGCCCACCGGCATCTGGTCGGTTTTCTCGTTCTTCGAGATTTGCAGTTCGGGGTAGAGCAGACCGTCCTCGCCCTTGCGGTAATTGAGACTCATTAACGGTTCGGTTCTCATAAATTTGGCTCCTTTCGATTTTAATTTGTTGGATTTCCTGATGGATTTCTCTCAGGATGGGTCTTGCAAGGGAAACCGTGCAGTTTCCCATAGTCATAAACAGCTCCAAGCTGTTAAAGTGGCTGATGTTCTCAAAGGTGTGTTCATCAAACATCTCGGTGGAAAGCCCACATTTGCAGAACACGGTATAGGCTACACTGTCGGTGACAAGTTCCATAAACTCCGCTTTTACCGCATCAATGGGAGCATCGTAAAGTACGCTGCTTTCGTCACGCACCTTGAAGTTTTCCATGTACTGCGGCAAAGCCTGACGAACCCGTTGCTGTACCAGCTTATACAGGCACATTTCGATGCTGGAGGTTGGGGTATTGTACTTTTCGTGAAATCTCGCCAACACGCTGGGTTTATACTGATCCTCTAACTCCCACAGGTAGCTCATAACCTTTTTGAAACTCTGCTCACTGCCGTTGGTGTCCATGAAATCGAACAGATACTTCAAACTTGCTGTGGGGTTTGTCATGTCGATGACCGCAATACCTTTTGCTCCTGCATTGATATTTCGGTCAATTCGCTTGTCATGCCATTCGTCAAAGGTGGCAAGCTGGGTTGCATCAGGACGCTGTGCGTAAACGAGTACCGCATTATCAAAGGAACGCTTGTAATACCTCGCCACACAGGACAGCAGACCTTTCCACTCCACAGGGTTTTTCGTGTATTCCTGTACCGACTTTTTATATAGGTCGGCAAGAATGGTCGTCTTGCTCAAGCTGTCACCTCCGATTCCTGATTTTCAAAGTACAGGGCCAAAGCCTTATCAATGACTTCCTCAATTTCTTTTTGGGTCTGCTGTGCGGTAAAATACTTGGAAATGACCGCAGGCTTGATTTTGACCGGCTGTGGCTTGTTGCTTTTGGGTTTGCGGGTTTTCTCACCGGACAAGATTTGTACGATGGCGGTGTCGTTCAGTTTGCCGGTTTCATAATAACTGTGGAATAACTCCGCCTTTTTCATATCCACCTTGTAGCTGTCCGACTCCATGAGGTCTGCAATTTGCTGCTGTTTGTCGATGTCCTCCACAAAGGAAAGGTCATAGGCGGCAAGAAAGGCAATTTCTCCTGTGTCAACCCTTGACATGAGTGGGTCAATTATGTTTGAAATGCGGATATATTTCGCTACCTTGTCCCGCGAAAGACCATAATCTTGGCCGAGTTTCTCTCTGCTTTTCAACTTGTGCTGAGGTTCAGCCAAAGTTTCATTTTCGCTGGTACTGTGCGGGTTTAAGAGCATTTCAATCTCTGCCAAAAGGTCGTTCCTTTTGCCTTGGCATTTCATTGCTTCATAATGCTGTGCAAGGCAGTAAGCCCTCTCGGAATGGCTCATATCTGAGAAAGAACGCTGGCGCAAGTTGGTTTCTGTGACAATCAGTACAGCTTCCTCATGGGTCAGGTTTTCCTTAATGATGGCGGGACCTTTCGCAAACCCGGCAAGCTGGGCAGCGTTTTTACGGTTATGTCCGCTGAGAATGATGTACCGCCCATCCTCGGTGTGCCAAAGGATAATGGGGAGCAGGATGCCGAACTGACGAACACTGTCCACCATATCCTCAAGCTGCTGCCCCTCATAGAGCTTAAACTTGTGATTTGGAAAGGACTCCATTAGGCTGAAATCCATTTCCAAGATACCGCCCTGCACAGGAGCAGGGGCGGTATCTTGCGGAGTGTCTATACTTAGCATTTCTTGAAAATCCACAAAACGG
>JAQWCP010000169.1 GCA_028705905.1 Oscillospiraceae bacterium | reverse complement strand
ACGGATTGGAACAGGTGCACAAACCTTTTTTGCCAGCAAACTGGTGGGGTATAATCTGATCACAGGCGCATACCCAATTGGCGGAACCCGCAATTTATATTTGACCATTGATGCCAATGTGTGCGCCACCGCATACCGGGCGCTCGATGGAAGGAAGGGGGCCGTTGGCGTTTACAATTACAAAACAGGCGAGATCATCTGTATGGTCAGTACCCCTACTTTTGATCCCGCCAATCCTCCTGACATCAAAGAGGATGACGACACATATAACGGCGTTTACCTCAACCGTTTGCTGTCCTCCACATTTACCCCTGGTTCTATTTTTAAGCTGGTCACGGCAACTGCCGCCATCGAAACAATGGACGATTTATATGATCGCACCTTTCATTGTGACGGGCACCTAAACGTGGAAGGATCTTCGATTACCTGCCCAAGAGCACATGGCGATTTGACCATTCAAGAAGCCCTTGCCGTATCCTGCAATTGCATCTTCGGACAACTGGCTATGGAGTTGGGTGCTGATACATTACAGCATTATGTAGATCAAACGGGATTGACGCAAAAGCGCTCCATCAACGGAATCAGCACTGCTGGGGGCACGTTTTCCTTCTCCGACGGTGATCGAGCCAATCTCGCCTGGGGTGGCATTGGCCAAGGCAAGGACATGATCAATCCTTGCTCCATGATGATATATATGGGGGCAATTGCAAACGGAGGAAGCGCCTCTATCCCCCGTATTGTTTCACAAGTCACCACAACCCAGGGCTTTTCCATTGGCTCCTATGAGGCTGGCAGTACGGGGCAACTGATCCCTCAACAAACTGCAAAGCAATTGAGTGAAATGATGCGCAACAACGTGGTGAGCAACTATGGCGTAAGAAATTTCCCTAACCTTGACATTTGCGCCAAATCGGGTACGGCGGAAGTAGGGGACGGAAAGGCGCCCCATGCTTGGTTTACGGGGTTTTTGCGGGATGAAGAACACCCTTTGGCATTTATCGTACTTGTTGAAAATGGCGGCAGCGGCAGCACAGTCGCCGGACAAGTTGCAAATAGTGTGCTGCAAGCGGCAATCAAAGCAGATTAAAAAAGCAAACAGGCAGCGAAATGGATTTCGCTGCCTGTTTGCTTTCAACTTCACCGCGTTTTTTTCGTTTCGCCAAATGCAGGTTATCGCTTTTGCCCCATATAGAACAGCGCAATGGTTCCAGGGCCTGAGTGTGCGCCGATGACAGGACCAATTGGCAAAATTTCTATACCCTTCACCTGTAATGTATCACGAATCATCTTTGCCAGTTTCTCCGCATGCTCGATATCATCTCCGTGACCAATGAAAATGGTCTGATTTTCCAAATCCACGGCGTCTTTCTTCATATGCTTCATCAGTGTTTCCAGCGCCTTTGTGCGGCCCCGCACCTTTTCCATCATAATCAAATGGCCGTCATCGTCCACATGCAAAACCGGTTTGATCTGCAACACACTCCCTGCCACGGCAGACGCTTTTGACACTCTACCGCCACGATGCAAAAAATGCAAATCATCAACTGTAAACCAATGGCATAGATGTAACTTCTCACCCTCCAGCCATTGGTACAGCTGGTGAATATTCAATCCCGCTTCCTTCTGCAGTGCAGCAAGGTAAATGAGCATCCCTTGGCCAACGGAAGCACACAAAGAATCCACACAATAAATGGTGCGATCCGGATATTTTTCTTTCAGTTCTGCAATGGCCATATTGGCAGACTGAATCATTCCGCTCAGACCGGATGAGAAACAAATATAAATGATATCCCGCCCTTGCTGCAAGCTGTTTTCAAAATATGTAAGATACGTTGCCACATTGACCTGTGCTGTGCTGGCAATTTCTCCGCTGCGTAATCTTCTGTAGAATTCTGAAATGGAAACTTCCCTTGCATCCGCATAATGTGTATATTCCCGCTCTCCGATAATGAAGGGCATCGGTATCACTTCAATCTGATATTGATCGATCAATTGAAGGCTCATATCAGAAGTTGCATCTGTTATAATCGTATATTCTTTTTTCATCCCTTGTTCCTTTCTGCAGCTATTATCACAGCGCTCCGCCTGCTTTTCGGCATGCACCACCCCGTTTTTCAAGGTCAAAATAACGGTAGCAGTTGTATTTCACTTGGTTTTCTATATATTACCACAATCCCATCTCTTGCTCAACTGAATTTATGGTTATCCGCGCCAAAAGAGGAGCATAAAAGGCTTTTTTACGTTTTGTGGTTTTTTGCAGAGAATTTATGTTCTACGCTCATCCGTGGGCACATCAAACGATACCCATCGCCTGGGAGGTTGACATGGTACCATATACATGGGGGAATCGCGAGTTGACTTTATAGGAAAGAAGTTGTATAATGGGAAAAAATGGTATCCCATATTGGGTGATCTGTGCAGCCGTGATTGTTTCGCCCTGCCTACAGACAAAAGCATGACTGGGGAGGCGATTTGCTCTGAACTGGACGAGTTAAAGAACACAAGGGGCTTACCAAAGCAATAAAGGCGGATAACGACCCTGGGGTTACTTCAAAACCGCTGGATCCTTGGACATATTTCAACGGTGCCAAGCCGAGCCATTCCAGATCAAGTACGCCTGGGGACAAATGGGCGTTACAAATGTGGCAATCGTCGAATCCTTGGAATCTGGGCCGCCTTATTTGCGCATAGGATAAGGTGTTGTTGTCCGATTGTTTCGGGCATGCAACAAAGAACAGGAAGAAAGGAGAGGCACAAAACACACAAATAAGAAATGAAAGGTTGAAAAAATGAAAAAGACGATGGGACTTGTCCTGATGCTATTATTGGTTGGATCTATTTGCCTGCATACAATCGCATTTGCAGAAGGAGAAAATGAATTGGAAAAGGGGAAACAGGTTCTTATGGCATCTGGATGGTCTGAAGATGACATTGATGATTTGATCCCAGAAGAAGCGGTTGAAGAATTTGCAGACGCTTCCCATGCAATTACATCTGAAATAAAATACTTAAAGGTAAGTAAAACAGGGGAAGTCACTGAATTAAGTAAGGTTGCATGCATGCAAAAAGTTGACGCTGCAAAGCGGGCAGAAAACTTATCAATTGTTAGTGAACAAAATAGGCTTGACAATCCTGTGTTTAACAGAAACGGCAACATTGGTATCGGGGATTTGGTACAACAACCAGTAACAACAAGTGACGGCTACTTGACGTATTATGTACAAGCGTACCGTTCCAATTCTACAACATATATTCTTTCTGCGAGATATGAGTGGTTGATCAAACCGTTTTTTAATGAAAAGGATGTATTCGGATTGGGTCATGATTCGCAAATAACGCAAACAGGTACAAATGCGGACGTGTATTATACCTACAAGTACGATCTGTACCAAAATAATTCATTTATAAAAAGTTATGCAGTCAATAAGCCAACACAAATTAGAGTGACAGATTACGGTACTGTAGTGAGTCAGAACTTAGCTGTTGGTATGCCTACCCCGGGTACAGGTACAACAACCTATACCGCTAAAGGATATAGAGGATATATACAATATAAGGCAGTAAAAAACAATTCTAATAACACTGCTACAAGTATTTTTGCTGACTATCAACACCACCAATCATCCATATCCTATTCTCTTTCTATTAACATCTCTGGAGCAAGTGTAAGTGTCAGCCCGCAAACGAACTATAAAAGGATGAGCCCCAATCCTTATTTGGCGTTTTCAATATGATTATGAAAGTACAGAATAATTTATCTGCTCGTGGCATTCGTCTCGCCATTGTTTTGGCTTGCGCGTTCTTTGTACTCTCCCTCGTTTTTGGCGGTCTGTTCTTGAAAATATCCCATGAGAAAAACGACATGCAGGCGCATATTGACGAGGTGTTGACAGCCAGCCTGTTAGATTTAAGAGAGTCGCTGTACCAATCTGAGCTGACGGAGGACGCGACGGGGCTCGATGTCCACGGAAGGGTTTGCAACCGCCTGTTAGATGTTTCCTCCTACAAAGACAACGCGGATTTGCAGGGCATTATGAAGATATTAACAGACCGGTCTTACCAGACGCCGGAAAACAGGCAAGAGATCCCCAACGAGCTAATCCAGGAGGTTGGCTACGTACTCGGGCATATGGACACGCCGGAAGGGGAAACGCTGGCAAAGGAAGCGTTTCAGAAGATGGAAAAGTTTGCGGTGCAACAAGCACCGTGAGAAGATAGTTTTGAAGAGCGAATATGCCGCCATGGAATACGTACAAACAACGACAAATAACAAAGAAGCAGAAGGAAAAACCTTCTGCTTCTTTGTTGTTTGGTGCCGGTGATCGGGGTCGAACCGATACGGTGTCGCCACCACTGGATTTTGAGTCCAGCACGTCTGCCAATTCCATCACACCGGCGAAACTGGATTTGATTATACAACATATCGTATCAAAACACAAGAGGAAATTTTCTTTTTTTACAATTTTTATGTTTATTTTACATTTTCGCTCTCCCCTTGCCTTTCGTTTTTAATTTATGTATAATACAAGTCACGACCACGT
>JAQWCP010000168.1 GCA_028705905.1 Oscillospiraceae bacterium | reverse complement strand
AATCCTTTGGACAACGGGAAACAGCGGCATCCCATTCTGCCTGCGTAATCTCCCGGGGCTTTGCGCCATCCAGCTGTAAAGAATACGCCTCTACCGCCGCAAAGCCCTCTTGCCGCACCCGTTCCATCATTTCTAAAACAGTGGCCTGAATCTTGGCCCCGGCCTCTGCCGCCCTGTTTCGAATGGCGGCCAGTACGTTCTGTTCTGCCGCGCCATTTGCTGTTACAATTTGAAGCATCTCTTCACTCCCTGTTATTCCTGCTCATTTGCGTGGATCCCCGCCTCGCACCGCTCCACAAAATCCAAGATCTCGGTACGGTATAACTTCATGGCCGCCGTATTGACAATTAACCGGGCGCTAATCTGCGCTACATCTTCAATCGGAATGAGACCGTTGGCCCGCAACGTGTCCCCTGTCTCCACCAAGTCCACAATGGCATCTGCAAGGCCCAAAATCGGCGCCAATTCCACAGAACCTTCAATGCGGATCACAGAGACGTCCATCCCCTTTTTTTCAAAAAACTCTCGCGTCACATTGGGGTACTTGGAGGCAATTCTTCGGCTTTTATATGTACCGTAAAAGTCATCCCCCTCCTGCACCGCCAAGGCAAACCGGCATTTTCCAATGCCCAGGTCCAACACCTCGTAAAAAGAGCGACCCAACTCCATAATACTGTCTTTCCCCACGATACCCATGTGGCACACCCCGTGTTCCACATAGGTGACGACATCCGGCCCCTTGGCCAACACAATATCGATGGGATAATTGGGCAAGCTATGGATCAGCCTCCGCCCCGGATTATGCAAAGGCTCGCAGTCCAGCCCCATGGTTTCAAACAGGGCCATGGTCTGCTTTTGCAGGCGTCCTTTGGTGAGTGCAATTCGCAGCCGATTCATACCGTCATCACCCGCGCTTTCCCAGTTTCCAATATAATAATCTGCGAAATCCCCTTTTCCTTTGCCAAGTGGATCGTCTCTTCCAAGGTCTCGCAGGGAGATAGCTCACACGTCCCTTGCCCACTGCTTTCAACACAAGAGAGTGCCTCCCGCAGGCGGTCGGCCTCATAGTGAATCAGCTGCTTTGGCTTCGGTAGCTCCACCGACGGCAACGTTTGTGCGACGCCATCCACATCAATGGCAAAGCCTGTGGCGGGCGCATTCCGACCAAAGTCTCGCAGCAACGTATCATACCGCCCGCCGGACAGTACGGCGCTTCCGGCGCCTTCTGCATAACCACGAAAGACAACGCCGGTATAATAATCCAACTGATGGGCAAGGCCTAAGTCAAATTGAATCCGCCCGCCGCAGCCAGCCTGCTCCAGCCTCCAGTAGAGCGACTGCAAATAGGCAATGACCTCTGCGCCTGCGTCGCCCGACAGCTCTTTTGCCTTTTCCAGTACCTCAGGGCCGCCAAAAAGATAGGCCAGCCGGCGCAGCGCCGCATACCCCGGCGCGTTTTGATATGGTAAGAGCAAATCATCCAGTGCCGCAAAATTTTTCTGTTCCAAATAGCCCCGCATCTGTTCCACTGTCTCCTGCGGCGCACCCAGATCCCGAGTCAACGCCCGAAACAGTCCCGCATGACCTACTTCAATATGAAAGACGGAAAGGCCGCAGGCCGCCAAAGCGTCCACCGCCAAAGCCAGCACCTCGGCATCCGCCTTTTGACCAGATGCACCAATCAGCTCTACCCCACACTGGGCCACCTCGTGGCTGGCACCCAAATGGGCCATGCCGGAGCGGAAAATGGTCTGATTATAATAGAGCCTCTGGGGTAGCGGCTCATGCTGTAGCTTTGTGGCTGCTACACGGGCAATGGGCGCCGTGCAGTCCGGCCGCATCACCAGAATTTTTCCGCTGCGGTCGATGAGCTTTAACATATTCTCTTGGGGCAGCGGATTGCCGGACTGGATAAACAAATCGTAATATTCCACTTCCGGTGTGATGATCTCATGATATCCTCTGCGCTTAAACAGCCCTGTTAATGCAGACTGTACCTTTCGCCGCTCCCGGCACTCACCAAAGAGCCGGTCCTTCGTTCCCTCCGGCGTATTAACTGTATATTGCAAGGCGCTCCCTTCCTTCATCGCTTTATCGTGCTAACACACTAGCACACTACAACCCATAAGTCAAGAGATTTTTAAAACAGGGTCATCTGGCTGGTGTGTGGCAGACCGTCTAAAGCTCCCATTAGCTTCAGTTGCTCAATATGCCCCTTCGTCACCTTGGGACAGGCGATGGAAAATTCTTCAACGGAGATAAATTCCCGTCCAGACCGTTGCTCTACAATATCCAAAGCCGCTGTCTCTCCCAGCCCGCTGATGGAAATGAACGGCGGGATGAGCCCATTGCCTTCGATTTGAAACTGAACCGCCCCTGACCGGTATAAGTCTACCGGATAGAACGTAAAGCCGCGCAAATAAAATTCATAGCACACTTCCAACGTCACGATCATGTCTTCTTCCACAGAAGACAAATCTTTTCGCTGCTCCAGTTCCTTCAGCTTTGCTTTTACCACTTCCATTCCCCGGGTCATGATGGATGCGTCAAACGCTTTTGCGCGAATAGAAAAATAGGCGGCGTAGAAGGCCAGTGGGCGGTGCACCTTGTACCAGGCAATGCGAAACGCCATCATCACATAAGCCACCGCATGGGCCTTGGGAAATAAATACTGGATTTTATGGCAAGAGTCGATGTACCACTTGGGAACATTCACTGCTTTCATTGCCTCTTCCCATTCCGGCAGCACTGGTTTCCCCTTTCGCACCCCTTCCATGATCTTAAATGCCAATTTTTCCTCCATCCCCTGTTCAATGAGATAGAGCATGATGTCATCCCGGCAGCCGATGACTTCATTTACCGTCGCCGTGCCGTTCAAGATGTAGTCTCTTGCGTTGCCCAACCACACATCCGTTCCGTGGGAAAAGCCGGAAATACGAACCAAGGTATCAAATTGGGTGGGCATGGTATCCAGCAACATGCCCCGGACAAAGCGCGTGCCGAATTCTGGGATGGCGCAGGCGCCAGTTGGCCCCAAAATGGGGTCGTTTTCAAAGCCCAACACGTCAGATGATGTAAAAATGCGCATGGTATCCGGATCGTCCAGGGGGATTTTCCGAGGATCTACTCCGGTCAAATCCTGCAACATACGGATCATCGTCGGGTCATCGTGTCCCAGCAGATCCAGCTTGAGCAGATTGGACTCCATGGAATGGTATTCAAAATGGGTGGTGATGATATCTGTTCCCGTATCATCAGCGGGGCGCTGCACAGGGCAGAAGTCATAAATCTCATGATCCCGAGGAATGACCACCAGACCGCCGGGATGTTGACCTGTGGTTCGTTTGACACCAACACAGCCCTTTGTCAGCCGATTTTCTTCTGCGGCGGTCGTCCGCTCTCCCCGCTCTTCTAAATTTTTCTTTACATAGCCAAAGGCTGTCTTTTCTGCTACCGTTCCGATGGTGCCAGCCCGGAACACATGGTGTTCCCCGAATAATTCAAAAGTGTGTCGGTGTGCTTTGGCCTGATATTCGCCGGAAAAATTCAAGTCAATATCCGGCACCTTGTCGCCGCCAAACCCTAGAAAGGTTTCAAAAGGAATGTTGAACCCGTCTTTTTCATAGGGTGTCCCGCAGATCGGACATGGCTGATCCGGCACATCCGCTCCGCAGCCGTATGTATCGCCCATGGCAAATTCGGTGTGTTGACATTTGGGGCAACGGTAATGAGGCGGCAGAGCATTCACTTCTGTGATTCCCGCCATATAGGCCACCAAAGAAGAACCCACCGAACCACGAGAGCCCACCAAATATCCGTCATCCAACGACTTTTGAACCAATTTCTGGGCCGACATGTAAATGACGGCATAATTACAGCCGATGATATCATGCAGTTCGGTTTCCAGACGTTCCGTCACCTCCTTGGGCGGAACATTACCATACAGGGCTTTTGCCTTGCCCCAAACCAAAAGTTTCAGCTCTTCTTCTGCGCCGTCCAGCTTGGGTGCAAACAGCCCTTTGGGTAGCGGTTGTACATCCTCACACCAATCGGCAATCTGATTGGGCGCTTCCACCACCACCCGATGGGCCACTTCCTCCCCCAAATACGAAAATTCCTCTAGCATCTCATCCGTGGTTTTAAAATAAAGGGGCAATGCTTCATCGGCGTCCTTAAATTTTTTGGAGGCCAGCAAGATATGCCGGTATATCTCATCTTCCGGATTTAAAAAGTGAACGTCTCCTGTGGCCACAACAGGCTTGCCCAGCATATCTCCCAAACGCAGGATGACGCGGTTAAATTCCTTTAAATCTTCTTCGCTCTTTGCACTGCCGTTTCTCAGCATAAAATGATTGTTGCACAGAGGCATAATCTCCAAAAAGTCATAATAGGATGCGATCTCCAGCAGCTCCGCTTCGCTTTTCCGGCTGATCACAGCCTGAAATAGCTCGCTGTTTTCGCAAGCGGAACCAAGGAGAAGCCCTTCCCGATTTTCATCCAACACACTGCGGAGTACAATGGGAACTCGTTTGAAATATTCCAAA
>JAQWCP010000167.1 GCA_028705905.1 Oscillospiraceae bacterium | reverse complement strand
AGGTATATATTATTTTCCTTATTATATTGAACAAGCTGCATCAGCGCCTGAAGATTATGTGTGATGATTTCCCTCAGACGTTCTGGTGTAGCAGTACGCATTTTGCAGGATTTCATTTGTGTGCCAACAACACCCAGCGCAAGGCAGGCATATCCGAAATTGATCATAATAATTCCTTTCGATAGAGCTATGGAAATAAAAATTTGCAGAAGGTTCTTTTAAAAGCAACTCTATTGTTCAAAAGGCCTAGATCAAATAGCCTGACCAGTAGATTCATACTGGGTATTAAGGTGATATCCTACATCGTTTTTTATATAAGCATTCGTATTTGGAGCGGCTGCTCATCAGCCTTTGGTGGGTAATCACATCATCATTTGCACACAAATATAAGCAGCTAATTATTATTCATGCCGGCAGCAGTGAAAAACGATTTCTATAAAACTGAATTGCAGCCGCACCAATCAAAACAACCATACCCGCAATGGAAACGGCTTGCAAAAATCCAAATTGTCCACCAAAACCTTCGGATGCTTTCAAGAATTGATAAATTCCCAAATAAGCCCAGGCAACAGGCAATGGGAATGCAGCGTTGCGGGTATTTAGCTGCACCCCGATAACCAACAAAACCGCTACGATCAAGGTTATGGCAGCCCATGTTTCATCCGCCAAACCGAAACCATTCCATTTGAGCTTGACAAGTGCCGCAGAGATATTGACGACAGTTGCGATAAACAACCAGCCTGTGTATAGTCCGAAGCTCAATGGCAATAACCAGCGTCTTGTTTCTTGTATTTGCAAAAGTTGCTTGCAAATCAAGGCTAGCGTGATGACAAGCCCCAAAATAAAGAGCACGGACAGTTCAATCTGAACATAGGAAAAAGCAATAATCCATGCAACATTCAGGACGCAGGAAAGACGAAAAAGGACCGTGATTTCATTTGTGGCTTTCTGATAATATGAATCCTTATTCTTACTGATCATGGTAATAATAGATGCAATGAGCAGTACATAAATTACACTCCAAATGCTGAAAGTAAAGGGGCTTGGCGTGATAAGAGTGAGATACATATCAGAAATTTGCTTTTGAGAGAGTCCGTTGATTACGCCGAGCGCACCCAGCGTATTGACAACCAGAGTAACTACCAGAAACAGACCGTTTATCCATGCTTTTTTTCTGTTTTCCATAAATATCCTCCTTTTTAAAGCTTATTTTATTTGAGATCTATGTTTTCAGCCCGTAAATTTCTTTTCGTTAATCTTTCTTGTATTTCCTATCATATGATTATACTAATTTTTTCCTCCGTTTGCAATGTAATAATGTAATATTGTATAATTTTTGTTCTTTCACAGAAATTTGCCCCTTTGTATGATGGTTTATTCCATTGACCACATATCAATTGGCAATCGGATTACCAAATATAGATAAATTAAAATCCCGAGCTTTAAAGCCCGGGATTTTAATCAAATCATTTTATTTTATATTTCATTAAATAATTTCATATTCTTTCAATAACTTTTCAATCTCTGTTCCCGCTATTTTCTTTTGAATGTTACGTTTCACCAATGGCGGTACATTCATCTTGGGTTTTTCACCATCCAATAAGTTCACACCTGCATTTAACAAATAGCGGATATCATATCTGGACGCATATACCTCAGGAACCCCTTTTTCAACCCCAGTCAATACATATACTGCTTCCATGGCGGTACGTCCTGAGTATTCGATCGTAAATACAGTATCACGTCCCGGATCATCCAATGTTTCAGCATATTGTCCAAGGAAAGCAAAGTTTACTGCATTCTTTGGTACAACATAAGGGCGATCTCCGAATGCACGAGGCATAAACTGGGATGTGATAAATGGCATCATAACCGGAATTGCAGTACAGCTTTCCGCTAATTCTTCGATCTTATGGACAGGAACACCTATATGATATAACCATTCTTTTGTAATTTCCTTGCCCGTACAATCCCTTAAAGGTTTTTTAATATAATCTCCAGGAACATCCGTAAACAAACCATATACCCAAACAACAACATCTTTTTCCGGTTGACCATAGTATTGCTCTTGGCGATTTACGGTCCAGCTCATCAACCAAGAAGAGTCTTCAGCTGTGACTATTCCACCAGTTACCGTGCGTCCGGTATATGGGGAACGTTTTGTAATTTTTTCAATATATTCAGGAACTCGTTCATCATGGCACGTTACTGTACAAGACTCCCAATTGGATCTTTCTGTATCGGTGCAGAATTTATCTGGATTTCCAAATTCATCACATTGCGCCGCTATATTTTTCCATAATGTCCAGCATCCTTGTGGTTCCTTGTTAAATGGAGCTGGCGTATTGTCATCACCATAACCACTGCCTTCCGTCATGGAACCATTGGTGATAAATACCAAGTCATTTTCTGTTAAGTCAATAGAGCTATCATTTCCACTCATATCCCTTGCAACGATTCTCTTTGCAACTTTTTTACTATTTGAGATTGAGAATTCAACATTATCTACAGTGACTCCATATTCAAACTTCGCACCATGGTCTTCCAAATATTTAACCATAGGTTTTATAAATGAAGTAAACTGATCGTGACGTGAAAATTGTAGTGCCGAAAGATCTGTTAAGCCATCAACGTGATGAATGAAGCGATTCATATATAATTTCATCTCTAACGCACTATGCCAGTTCTCAAAAGCAAACATTGTTCTCCATATTGTCCAGAAGTCAGTGTTTAAAAGTTCTTCAGAAAAAATATCTTCAATGGATTTGTTTTGAAGCTCTTCATCTGTCATCAAGGTAAAAGCAGCTATTTCTTTTGCCAAATCTTGACCTAAATTGAATTTTCCATTGTCACAACGTTCCCCTTGGTTGTGGGTTATCCGACAATTGCTAAAGTTTGGGTCGTCATGATTTGTATAATAAAAATAGTCTAGAACAGTCATATTGGGATCTTCTGTAGATGGTAAGGAGCGAAACAAATCCCATAATACCTCAAAATGATGTCCCTGTTCACGTCCGCCGCGTGCCACATAACCAACGTTTTGGCGAACTTGGCCGTCCAAACATCCTCCCGGAAGATCTAATTGCTCTAAAAAAGTAATTTTTCTACCATCCATATGAGCATCACGAATTAAAAAACAACCGGCAGCCAAAGCGCCAATTCCAGTACCAATCAGGTAAGCTTTTTTGTCGTCAATTCCTTTCGGTTTCCTTGCATTTACTAAGGAATGGTAATTTCCATTGGTAAGCGTAAGCCTATCATCGTATGTCTTTAATTTCATATTGATTCCTTCTTTCTTATTTAACTTTGTGACTACTTGCTTGCTGTAGGATTGATTGATACTTATCATATCGCTTTGTCACGCCTCTTGCATTAGATAAACAAACTGCGGTGTTCGAAATTCGAACACCGCAGTTTGTTTGCCTGATTTTTGCATTGAGATTAAAATGTCCATAAATGGAAAGCTCTTAAAGCTTTCTTACCAAACATCATTTAAAAGAGCACTTCGCTTAAGTGATAGGGCAATATGTCCATCGAAGAGCTGCCCGATTCGTCTGATGATAGTATCAGGGTCTTCCTTCATTCCGGAAGCAATCCAACGCATTACCATTTCAGTGAGGGCACACTGATAGAAAGAAGCAATCAGTCTTTTATCCTCCAAAGAAGCGGAGATGCCGTCACTTACTTTTTCCACATATCGAATCATAACGTTTCCTGATACATTGTGTATATAGTCCTCCAATTCTTCTCTCTGAAGTGAATGATATACATGATAAATGGCTTTTTTGTTTTCTAAAGCAAACTTAGCAGCCGCAACAAAGCTCTCCTCCCAAGAAAGGGTATCGTTATATTCATCCATAACTGTCTGAAGTTCTGTTTGGAAGATCTCAGACACAATTGCATAAATATCTGTATAATAATAATAAAAAGTATTTCTATTAATCTTACATTCTTTAACAATTGCCGTAACTGTGATTTTGTTAAGCGGAAGCTCATTCAGCATGTTGATGAATGCCTCTCGAATCATTTTTTTGGTATATTGCTGTGCCAAGTAGCCACCTCCTTAACGCTTTTTCCGTCTTTCAAATTATACCACATGATAGGCTATTTGCAAATAATTCACCATTATAGATTTATATCATAAGTCGTTCGCCCAAAGACTTCCCCAAACGTGATTTCTAGCAAAATGATGGCTATATGGCTATCCTATTAGGACTGCTATTCCTGCCTCTCTTTGCAATATCTTGAGCAATTCTAGGTATAAAAAAGTTGCTTTAGCACAATACGGTATGAGAATGGCGGTATATGAGCGTTATGCCTTTTCGATTTAACGTGCACCCAACAACTTTGTCTAAAAAAACACGCCGCTGTAAAGGCGGGGCTTCGTAAAACAGTAAAATCATTAAAACGGTGAAAACCTTGTGTTTTCAAGGGATGCGGCGTGACTTCGGTCACGCCGTTTCCTCTTTCATCAGCTCATTTAAGGGGATAAAGCCCAGACCGTCGTACTTGATGTGGATATGCTGTGTCCGCTTGCCGCTGCTCTTGTCCGGCGCGTCCAC
>JAQWCP010000166.1 GCA_028705905.1 Oscillospiraceae bacterium | reverse complement strand
CCCATATACCACTTTGCCGGTCAGGCGCTCCAAGTCTGAAATGCTGGATAACAGCAGGGCCACTTCTTCTCGCGCCACAGAATGTTCCAACAGTTCCGCCACAGCTCCCTGACGCTGCTTGATCATCTTTGCGTTGAGCAAGGGTCGCTCCAGCCAGCCTCGGATGAGCCGTCCACCCATGGCTGTTTTGGTCCGGTCTAAAACCCAAAGCAGGCTCCCTTTCTTTCCCCTGTTGCGCAGCGTCTCTGTCAGCTCCAGGTTGCGGCGGGTTGTAAAATCCAGCTCCATAAATTGACCATCTGTGTAGTAATGCAAGCTATGCAAATGGGACAAGTCCGTCTTTTGCGTTTCTTGCAAATAGGACAACAGCCCGCCAATGGCTCGTTTGACCGCAATCCCATCTGGCGGCAATTTGGCAAGATCCTCTGCGTCAAATTGGTTTTCTACATGTTCAATCGCCGTTTCTTGCCGGTAGCGCTCTACGCCACCGTTTTCACACCTGCAGTTGAGCCGGCGCCGCAAGGCATCAACAAACGCCCGATCATTCCAGGCTTCCTCCGCCAAAACCACCTCAGAAGGCGAAAAACGCCCCAGTTCATTGAATATATGATCCACGGCCAGCTCACCCTGAAACATGGCGGCGTAACATTCCCCCGTGGAAATATCAGCGAAACAAACTGCCCCCTCCTTGTCGCACAGAACAACGGAGGAAATATAATTATTCTTCGTCTCTTCCAGCATCGACGCATCCATGACGGTTCCAGGCGTCACCACACGTGTCACTTCCCGGGTCACAAGCCCTTTGGCGAATGCCGGATCCTCCGTTTGCTCGCAGATGGCAACCTTGTACCCTCTTGCAATCAAACGCGCAATGTACGCTTCGCAAGAATGATAGGGGATGCCACACATGGGGGTGCGTTCTTCCGGATTTTCTTTGTTCCGGTCTCTTGACGTAAGCGTCAAGTCCAGCTCTTCCGCCGCAATCTTGGCATCCTCCGAAAACATTTCATAAAAGTCGCCCAAACGGAAAAATAAAATGCAATCTTCATATTGTTCTTTGATTTCAAAATATTGCTTCATCATAGGGGTCAAATCTGTCGTAACTGCCATCTTTCTCTCCTAGCCATCTTATCTTTGTGTTTCTTCGATTTCCCCAAATAACGCCCATGTGGATGCGCTGGTAATCTTCGCTGTGACAAATGTGCCAATTAAATTTCGAGAACCAGAAAGATGGACCAAGCGTCCCCCTGTTGTCCGTGCGCTGAGGTGGTATGTTTCCTCTCCGCTCTCGCCGTCCACCAAAACACGCAGCGTACGGCCCACATAAGCTTGATGTTTTCGGGCTGAAATTTCATTTTGCAGATCCAGCAGTCTTTGGAAATTCACTTGCTTCTGTGCTTTCGGCATGGGGTCCTCCTTGCGGGAAGCAGGGGTTCCCTCTCGGGGAGAATAGATAAACGTAAAGAGCGCGTCAAACTCCACCTCTTTGAGTACCAATAACGTATCTTCAAATTCCTCCGTTGTCTCTCCCGGAAACCCTACAATGACGTCGGAAGTAAGAACCAAATCCGGAATCCGCTGCTTTGCCTGACGCACCAATTCCAAATAAGCCTCTCTTGTGTAGCCTCGGTTCATATCCCGCAAGACCCGATCATTGCCTGCCTGAAACGGTAAATGCAGATGATTTTCCACCTTTTCGCATTCTGCCATGGTCTGAAACAAGCGAGGGGAAGCGTCTTTGGGGTGGCTGGTCATGAACCGGAGTATAAAGTCCCCCTCAATGGCGTTGAGCTGCCGCAACAAGTCGGAAAAGTCAATGGAAAGCGCTAAATCTTTTCCATAAGAATTGACATTTTGCCCCAAAAGCATAATATCCCGGTAGCCGGACTGGACCAGCCCCTCCACCTCTTTGATAATTTGATCCGGCATACGGCTGTGTTCCCTGCCCCGCACATGGGGGACAATGCAATAGGAGCAAAAGTTGTTGCACCCCTGCATGATAATCACCCCTGCCTTTGGCGGCTTGTTGCGCAGGACAGGCAACCCTTCTGCGATGGCCCCATCCGACGGCGCCGTTTCAAACATACGGCCACCTTTTGTCAGCTTTTGATGGAGCAATTCCGGAAAACGCCACAACGCATGTGGCCCAAACACAATGTCCACATGCCGGAAGGATGTGCGTATTTTTTCTGCCATATGTGATTCCTGCATCATACAGCCGCACAAGCAGATAATTTGTTTTGGATTGTTTCTTTTCGTGTGAGTCAACGCCCCCACATTGCCCAGAACCCGCTGTTCCGCATGGGCACGCACAGCGCATGTGTTAATGACAATGACATCCGCCGCCTCTTCTTCTGTTGTAAAATCATATCCCATTTGCCGCAGCATACCACGAATGCGTTCCGAATCCGCCTCGTTTTGCTGACATCCATACGTATCCACAAAAGCGGTTGGTTTTTTTGCCCCGCCAGACTCCAGCAAGGCACGCACCCGCTCGATATATTCCATCTGCTGCTGCAGATCTCCCTCTGATATCACAGTTCCACATGCTCCCATTCGTTTTCAACACTCCTTTGTATTCATTATATCTGATGAAAAAACTCCCGTCAATTGCCAGCAGGCCAAAGCGGATTGACATTTCTGCCGCAGTTTAGTAAACTACAAGAAGAAAACACGGTCTCTTTTCTCATTATGAATCCATCACATCAGTTTCAGGGAAAGGAAGGATGGCTGGGATGAACGAACATTACAAACAGCTGTTGGCACGGGAATATCCCAATGCGATTTCCGTCCTTGCGGAAATTGTAAATCTGAAAGCAATTCTAAGCTTGCCAAAGGGCACAGAGTATTTTTTCAGCGACCTGCACGGGGAGCACTCTTCTTTTTTACATATGCTAAACAGCGCCTCCGGTTCGATTCGGGCCAAAATTGATGAACGCTTTGGAAATACCCTCAATGAGGAACAGCGGGAAGCTTTGGCTGCTCTTATCTATCGTCCGGAGGTTTCTTTGCGCAAATTGGAGCAAAGTGGCGGACCAGACGGAGAATGGTACCGTACCACCATCTCCCATCTGTCCGAAATCTGCCGCATTGTCTCCTCCAAATACACCCGATCCAAGGTGCGTAAAAAGCTGCCCCCCGATTTTGCCTATATTATTGAAGAGCTGCTGTATGAAGACGGCAGCGATAACCGAGCCGAGTACCACGAGGCCGTCATTCGTTCAATGGTAGAAACGGGCATGGCCGATATTCTAATCATTGGCATCTGCACCGCCATCCGCAGGCTTTCTGTGGATATGCTGCATATCATCGGCGATATCTACGACCGGGGGCCTCGGCCAGACGCCATATTAAATGAGTTGTTAAAACTGCCGGACATCGACATTCAATGGGGCAATCACGACATCACCTGGATGGGGGCCGCTTCCGGCTCTCAGGTTTTAATCGCCACCGTCCTGCGTATCGGCATCAGCTACAACAATTTCGACCTTCTAGAGGCCGCTTACGGCATCAATCTGCGCCCCTTATCTACGTTCGCCTCCACTGTCTATGGGGATGACCCCTGCGAATTTTTCCAGCTCCACGTGCTGGACCAGAATAAGCATGACTCCATCAATTTGGCGCTGGGCGCGAAAATGCACAAAGCCATTGCGGTCATTCAATTTAAATTGGAGGGTCAGCTCATCGCCCGGCGGCCGGAATTCAGCATGCACCATCGTGACCTCCTCCATAAAATCAATTTCCAGACGGGGGAAATTACGCTCAATGGTATCACATATCCACTGCGGGACAAAAATTTCCCAACCATCTCTCCCGAAAATCCTCTTGCTTTGACCCAGGAGGAACTGGAGCTGATGGAAATTCTGACCGGGTCTTTCATCCACAGTGAACCACTCAACCGTCATATCCGTTTTTTGTTTTCAAATGGAAGCATGTATAAGCGGTTCAATGGCAACCTGCTCTATCACGGTTGTATTCCTATGACCGAAGAGGGAGATCTGGAAGCCATTCATTTGCATGGAAAAACGTATCAGGGACGCGCCTGGTTGGATTATATCGACACCCAGACACGTTTGGCTTATTTTGGCGAGCCGGATTCTTCTCAACAGCAATTTGCTCAAGACTTTGTTTGGTACCTATGGTGTGGGAGCAAGTCTCCTCTCTTTGGCAAAGACCAGATGACCACATTTGAACGTTACTTTATCGCGGATAAAAAGACGCACAAAGAATATATGAACCCATACTATACCTTGATTGACTACCGAAAGACATGTGAAATGATCCTGCGTGAATTCGACCTGGATCCTGCAAAGTCCCATATCATCAACGGCCATGTCCCCGTCAAATCGAAAGACGGGGAGCATCCCAGAAAGGGTGACGGCCTGCTTTATATCATCGATGGCGGCATGTCCAAGGCATATCAACGCACCACGGGTATTGGGGGGTACACGCTCATCTTCAACTCCCGTCATCTGGCGCTTGCCGCCCATAAGCCCTATCCTCCTTGCGCAATCGGCCCCCGTCCTTCCCCCACATTGGAGATTGTGGAAAAAATGGAGCCTCGT
>JAQWCP010000165.1 GCA_028705905.1 Oscillospiraceae bacterium | reverse complement strand
TATTTGCTAAAGCTTGTCAATTTAAGATACAAATTTTACTAATTATGGAGGTATGTTAAAATGGGTGCGTACACAGGAAAATTAGCGAGAATCAATCTGACCGCCGGTGAGATCAAGATCGAAAAGCTCGACCCGGAACTCGCCAAAAAATTCATCGGCGGCCGCGGACTGGGTGCCAAAATGATGTATGATGAAGGCATCGCAACTGTAGATCCGTTGTCTGCAGCCAACAAGCTGATGTATGTGACCGGCCCCCTGACTGGCACACAGGCTGCTTCTACTGGTCGTTTTATGGTCGTTACCAAATCTCCTCTGACCGGCATGATCGCATGTTCCAACTCCGGTGGCGTCTGGGGTGCAAAGCTGAAGTATGCCGGCTGGGATGCCATCATCGTAGAGGGCGAAGCTGCTGACTGGTCTTACATCTCCGTGGATGACGACAAAATTGAAATTCACAATGCAAAAGAGTATGTGGGAATGAAGAGCGTTGCGATTGACAACGTGCTGAGAGACAAATACGGTGAAGACGCTTCTGTTCTGAATATTGGCCCCGCCGGTGAAAAGAAGGTTCTGTTGGCGGCAATCATGAATGATAAAGACAGAGCCGCCGGACGTTCCGGTGTTGGCGCTGTTATGGGCGCAAAGAAGCTGAAGGCAATTGTTGTTAAGGCTACCAAGAAAGTGGTCGACAACATTGCAGATCCGGAAGGATTCAAAGTGGCCAACCAGAAAGCGCGTGAAGCCCTGAAGGGTTGCGGCGTTACAGATTCCGGACTCCGCGAACTGGGCACTGCCAGCCTGGTCAATGCTATCAACGGCATTGGCGCATTCCCCACAAGAAACTGGCAGGGCTCCTACTATGAAAAGGCTGATGACATTTCCGGTGAAACTCTGGCAGAAAAACACCTGGTCAAAAACAGTGCCTGCCACCGTTGTTCTATGGCTTGCGGCCGTGTTGTGAAGGTCAACGGCGAGGTGTGTGGCGGCCCCGAGTATGAACCTCTGTGGGCCTATGGCGCAGACTGCGATTGCCCCGACCTGACCGTAGTCAACGAGGCCAACATGCTCTGCAATGAGTATGGCCTGGACGCCATCTCCGTTCCCTGCACCATCGCCGCAGCTATGGAACTGTATCAACGCGGCTATATCAAAGACGAAGAGTGTGACGGCGTACCGCTGACGTGGGGTAACCCCAAGGCTCTTGTTGAGTGGACAAAGAGAATGGGCGATCCCGAGACTGAACTAGATTGGCTTATGTCCTCTGGTTCTGCCCGTCTCTGCGAGCATTATGGTCATCCGGAATTCTCTATGAGCGTTAAGAAGCAGGAGCTTCCGGCATACGATCCCCGTGGCATCCAGGGTATTGGTATCAACTATGCCACTTCCAATCGCGGTGGCTGCCATGTCCGTGGCTACACCGTCAGCCAGGAAGTGCTGGGTCTGTTTGAGCAGCCAATCGATCGTACCACCATTGATGGCAGATCAGAAATGGCAAAGAACTACCAGGATCTGAACTCTGTGGTTGACTCTCTGGGCGTTTGCACCTTTACTTCTTTTGCGATGCGCGCGCCGGAGTTCGCAGCAGTGCTGAGTACAGCCACCGGAAACAACTACACGGTAGAGGAAATGCTGCTGGCTGGTGAACGGATCTTCAATATGGAGCGCATGTTCAATAAGGCTGCCGGCATGGATCCCTCCGAAGATACTCTGCCGAAGCGCTTGACCGACGAACCTGTTGTTGACGGTCCTTCCAAGGGAATGGTCAACAAGCTGGACGAGTCCCTTCCCATGTACTATGAAGCACGTGGCTGGGTCAATGCATTCCCCACTGACGAAACTTTGAAGAGACTCGGACTTGACGAGTACATAGGTAAGTAAGTAAAATGATTGGGAGGGGCGCCACGCCCCTCCTATCTTATCTCATTGGAGGGATGTACAATGGTTGAAGTTCGTCTGTTTTCCGGATTTCGCAAAGGCCGCAATAAAATCACTGTGTTGCCAGTTGCGGAGTTTCCGACGGTGGATCATATTTTACGCCGCATGGAAATTCCAGCAGAAGAAGTGTCTATCCTCTTGATTAACGGATTCCATTCCCAAAAGGACGACCCTTTAAAATCCGGCGATGTGGTTTCTCTGTTTCCTGCAGTGGGTGGTGGCTGAAATGGAAGAACGCTATGTGCGAAATTTAGGTGCGCTGACAGAAGAAGAGTGTGCACTCCTGCAGCGCAAGACAATTTTTGTTGCAGGCTGCGGCGGCTTGGGCGGATATATCATTGAAATGCTGCTGCGCATCGGCGTAGGTAAAATTGTCGCCGCAGACGCAGATGTATTTGAAGCGTCCAACTTAAATCGGCAGCTGCTTTCCGAGGTGCCTCTCCTTGGAGCGCGCAAAGCAAAGATTGCAGCTGCTCGGGCAAAACGAGTGAATCCAGTTATAGAATTTATTCCAGTAGAAGAATTCCTTGATGCCACCAATGCTGCACAGCTCATTTCCGGCTGTGATGTTGTGATGGACGCACTTGACAACATCGCCTCCCGTAAGGTCTTGGCGCATGCCTGTAGCGAGGCGAACATTCCCATGGTGCACGGCGCCATTTGCGGCTGGACAGCGCAAGCCGCTATTTCTATGCCGGGAGACGGTCTGATGGATATCCTGTACCCAGAACACATCGTGCTGGGAAGCAAGTCATCGCTGTCTTTTTCCCCTCCGTTTTGTGCCGCAATGCAGGTGGCTTTGTGTGTCAAACTACTTTGCGGAAGAGACATAGAACCCGGAAAAGTATATTATGCCGATTTGTTGGACATGGAGTTTGAACCCTTATTTTAAATTCACCAGGCATTGACAGAAAATCCGTCAGGGCGGAAATCTGTCCCATGTGTGAAATATCCGCAAAACGGTAAATTTTTCATTGAATTTAAAAGCACCCTGTGGTATATATAGTATTTGCCTGCCCGAGCAAGGTCTTGGATGCTCGGCAGCGGTTTCGCATTTTTGTAGAGCGGTGGACGAGCCTCTTTCCAAAAATCCAATTGACCGCGCATTTTTGCGCCTTTTTGGACTTTGGATTTGGCTCGTTATATTTTTTTAATTTTGGAGGTAATTCATGAA
This sequence comes from Oscillospiraceae bacterium, assembly GCA_028705905.1. Lineage (GTDB taxonomy): Bacteria > Bacillota > Clostridia > Oscillospirales > Oscillospiraceae > RGIG529. The sequence goes on along the minus strand of JAQWCP010000165.1, from coordinate 1,467 downwards.
AAAGTACATTGCACCCTTTTTAACCCTGCTGATGAGTCTGTATTTGCTCGCCAGCTGCGGCAAACAGCCCCCTGCAACAACCAGTACCGCAGATGTCAGCGGCGTTCCCACAGCAAGTGCCGCACAGACCACTGTGGACACAAAAATCTTGAAAGAAGCCGATGAGAAGATGCTCAATACATATACCGTCATCGCAGTCAATCCAGAGGCTCCTTTCACCGATGCAAACGGCAATTCCGTTTCCGACGTATCTGTAAATACGGCCGGCGCAGACGCACTGATTCATTTTCTGCTGACCAAAGAAGCTTTGGATATGGCAGGCGCCTATGGCGTTGCGGAATACGGTGACGCTCTTTTCTATGTGAAGGACGATGCTCCTGTCTACACCGGTAAGATTCCAAAAGCAACCGATGATACCAAGGTTATCCGGCTGTCTACCACCACTTCCGTCAACGATTCCGGTCTGTTGGACGATCTTCTGACCGCTTTTGAAAAAGAGTATGGCTATACGGTTGAAGTGCAGTCCGCAGGCACCGGGAAGGCTATTGCCGCCGCTAAGTATGGCAATGCCGACCTGATTCTGGTACACTCAAAATCCCAAGAAGAAACCTTTGTCAAGGACGGCTTTGCCCGTGTTGTAGATGGCTTTGACGCAGAGCGTGTTTCCTTTATCTACAACTACTTCGTTCTGTGCGGACCTTCTACTGATCCTGCCGGCGTAGCTTCGGCTGAAACCGTTCTGGATGCATTCGCGGCCATTGCGAATGGAAAATATCCCTTCATCTCCCGCGGTGATGGCTCCGGCACCCACACCAAAGAGCTGTCTTTGTGGCCGGAAGCACTTGCTATTACGGAAGAAGCGGAATCTTTCTCCTCTTACAGTGATTGGTACATTTCCGCCAATGCCGGTATGGGCGCTTGCCTTGTCATGGCTGAGGAAAAGGAAGGATATATCTTAACTGACAAAGCAACATTTCTGACGTTTATCGCCAACAACGGCGTCATGTAAGCCGCTTGATTTCTATCGGATTTTAAGGTAAAGTACCCATGGGCGGTGTTCCTGCCCATGGGTACTTTTAAAGGTGTTTTTGAATGCAATTTATGATGAAAGGGGCGATGAGATGCAGTCTGCGCTGGAAAAAGCCGTCGAGTTAATTTTTACAGCGGATGCGGAGCTTTGCAATATTCTGCTGGTCACCGCAAAAATGAGCCTGTGCAGTTCTATGATTGCCCTGCTAATTGGCCTCCCCATCGGCATTTGGCTTGGCTCCTGCAGATTCCGTGGCAGAGGGACTTTGCTGGTGGTCAACCGTACACTGATGGGTCTTCCGCCTGTGGTCTGCGGATTGTTGTTCTATATGTTGTTTTCCGGCATCGGTCAACTCCGACATTTGAAGCTGTTGTTGACTGTGAATATCATGGCCATTGCGCAAGTGTATATGATTGCGCCAATTGTGGTGGGCAATA